>NZ_JBFUKU010000115.1:0-16288 GCF_056400685.1 Pseudomonas sp. P5_A12
CAAGCAGGCCAGTCGTAACGACTCGCGGATTACCCCGATCGGGCGCTTTATCCGGCGTACTTCAATCGATGAGCTGCCGCAGTTGTTCAATGTATTGCAAGGTCATATGGCGCTGGTCGGACCACGTCCTCATGCCGTTGCTCACAACAACTATTACTCCGGCAAGATTCTCGCTTACATGGCTCGCCACCGGATCAAACCGGGAATTACCGGGTTGGCTCAAATCAACGGGTGCCGCGGCGAGACCGACACCATCGACAAAATGCAGAAGCGCGTCGAGATCGACCTCAAGTACATCAATAACTGGTCGTTGTGGCTGGATCTGAAAATCCTGGTGAAGACACCCTTCACATTGCTGTCGAAAGACATTTATTGAGGGTTGGCGAGAGAAAAATGATCAAGGCAATATGGTCAGCACAGTGCACCACTTAGGTGTACCTGAACGCTGTTCCACTTCGAGATTTTTTGACTGATAACGCGTTGATTTCCAACGGTTTTTTAGATAGGTGGTAACCCCACCAGCCACACCCCGGCACACAATGTCACCGCTGCGGCTGCTCCCTTCCAGGCCTGACCGGGTTCACGGTTGATCGTTGCGGGGGGACCGATGGGGTCACCATAACGACGCTCACCTGACGGCGAGCCGCGCCATTGTACCTATCTGAGACGAAGTTACAACCGTTGGTGCTGATTAAAAAAAATGAACAGCTTCAAGGACATGCAAAGCCATGGAACACAGCCATCTACAGGTCTTGCAACACTTCATCCGCCCTGCCGCCTTCTTGCTGGATCACCAGGTGAATGAAGTGTAATTTGGCGATCACGGCTGGCGGCAGGACGAACGGATAGAAATCCGGCTGTCCCATACTGCGTGACAGCTCATTGAGCATCCCGGCCAGTTCGAGCCACGCCTTGACGAACGCCAGAAACGCCGCGCCGCCTGGATGCTGCGGCTCGTAGAGCGTGCTCGACTGAAAGGGCGGGTAATCGAAATCCATTTCCCGCGCACTCATGCCAAACCCCAGGGCGGTGTCCACCGCATCCATCATGTGCAGGTAGTGCGCCCAGGTTTCCGCCCAGTCTTCCCACGGGTGCATGGTCGCGTAGGCGCTGACGCACTGCTGCTGCCAGTCGAGCGGCGCGCCCTGCTGGTAATGCCGTTCCAGCGCCTCTGCGTAGCTCGCGCGCTCGTCACCGAACAGTCCGCGAAACGGTTCCAGCCACTGGCTGTTGGCGATCAGCCGGTCCCAGTAATAATGCCCGACCTCATGGCGAAAATGCCCGAGCAACGTGCGATAGGGCTCGTGCATCTGCACCCGGAGCTGCTCGCGGTGGGCGTCATCGGCTTCTTTGATGTCGAGGGTGATCAGGCCGTTGGCGTGCCCAGTGGTTGGCGACTTGCCTTCCAGGTCGACACCGACGAAATCAAACGCCAGACCGGTTTCTTCGTCGAGGGTTTTGGGAATCACCTGCAAACCCAGGCTGACCAACTGCGCGACCAGTCGACGCTTGGCCGTTTCCACCTTGCACCAGCGGTCGTGGTTTTCCGGGATCGACAGGTCAGGGATGGTGTGATTCAAGCTACAGGCGATGCACAGCGCATCGTGGTCATTGGCCGGGAGTAGCCAGTTGCACGCAGCCGGGGAATCAAGATTGGCGCAGCGGCGGAACACACCAGCTTGCGGGTCGGCATCGAGCCGCCAGGTATCAGCCTGCTCAGCCGGTTGCAGCGACGACAAGCGACTTTGTTCGGGCTGATAACCCAGCGCTGCCGAACAGGCCAGGCACTGGCTGTTGCGAAAGAACAGCGACTGCCCGCAACGGCACTGCCAGACCTTGCTGTTACGCGAGCTTCCACCGATGAAGGGCGCGGCGATGCGCGAGCTGAGCTGTTCGAAGAAGCGGTGCATGGCGATCTCTCCCTGGGGGTTGCCAAGACTAGATCATTCTCCGGTGAAGATCGTTCCCACGCTCTGCGTGGGAATGCATCTAGTGACGCTCCGCGTCACAGGGACGCGGAGCGTCCGGGGCGGCATTCCCACGCGGAGCGTTGGAACGAYCACTACTCGACAGGGATGCCGTGTTGGTTCAGGAATTCAACGAACGCTTCTTCATCGAGCACTTTCAACCCCAGCTCATTAGCCTTGGCCAACTTGGAACCCGCCCCCGGCCCCGCCACCACGCAATGGGTCTTGGCCGACACCGAACCTGCCACCTTGGCACCCAGGCTTTCAAGTTTGTCCTTGGCGATGTCGCGGCTCATCAACTCCAGCGAACCGGTCAACACCCAGGTCTGCCCTGCCAGCGGCAAGCCTTCGACGACTTTCTTCTCGCTCTGCCAATGCATGYCAAAATCGCGCAGCTGCTTCTCGGCAGCCTCAGCGAGCTGGCGGTTGTCCTCGACCGCAAAAAACTCGCGAACCGAATTGGCCTGCTTCTCCGGCAGCGCCTGACGCATGTCTAGCCAGTCAGCGCTCATCACCGCTTGCAGCGAACCAAACTTGTCCGCCAGCTTCTGCGCTCCACCCGGTCCTACCGAAGGGATGTGCAGCTTGTCGAGGAGCCCGCCCAGCGTAGTGCTCGCCGCAAACTCGGCGCCCAGTTCGCCTTGATCCTGAATCTGCAAGCCGTGCCTGAGCAGTTCTTCGATCACTTGCTGGTTATGCGCATCTTCAAAGAAGCTGTGGATCTCATGAGCCACTTCCAGACCCACGTCCGGCAAGTACGTGAGCACGTGCGGCAATGCTTGCTGAACCCGCTCCAGCGAGCCGAGCGAGCGCGCCAGCACCTTGGCCGTCTCTTCGCCGACATCGGGAATCCCGAGGGCATAGATAAACCGCGCCAGGCTCGGCTTTTTGCTGTCCTCGATGGCACTCAGCAGCTTGTTGCTCGACACCTCGGCAAACCCTTCCAGATCGACAATGTCGTCGAACTTCAGGGCATACAAATCGGCCGGCGAACTCACCAGGCCTTCGTCAACCAGTTGCTCGACGCTCTTGTCCCCGAGGCCCTCGATGTCCATCGCGCGACGGGAAACGAAGTGAATGATCGCCTGCTTGAGCTGCGCACCACAGGCCAGACGACCGACGCAACGGTACACCGCGCCCTCGCTGACGGTCTCGCGACCTTTGCTGCGCTTGACCAGTTGCGTGCGCTCGACCTGCGAACCGCACACCGGGCACTGCTCGGGAATCTGTACCGGCCGAGCATCTTCCGGTCGGCGCTCAAGCACCACTTGCACCACTTGGGGAATCACGTCACCCGCACGGCGAATGATCACCGTATCGCCGATCATCAGGCCCAGACGCGCAACCTCATCCATGTTGTGCAACGTCGCGTTGGCCACGGTGACACCGGCCACCTTGACCGGTTTCAAGCGCGCCACCGGCGTGACAGCACCGGTACGACCGACCTGAAACTCGACGTCGAGCAGCTCGGTGAGCTCTTCCATGGCCGGGAACTTGTGCGCGATCGCCCAACGCGGCTCGCGAGCGCGGAAACCCAGCTCACGCTGAGAGGCGATGCTGTTGACCTTGAACACCACGCCGTCGATTTCGTACGCCAGCCCGTTTCGACGCTCACCAATGTCGCGGTAGTAATCCAGGCATTCGTCGATGCCGTGCGCCAGTTTCAGCTCATGACTGATCGGCATGCCCCACACCTGTAGCTGCTTGAGATTACCAATGTGCGTGTCGGCAATGTCCGCCGAAATCTGGCCGATGCCGTAGCAGCAGAATTCCAGCGGGCGGTTGGCAGTGATCTTTGAATCCAGCTGTCGCAAGCTACCCGCTGCCGCGTTACGCGGGTTGGCGAAGGTCTTGCCGCCGACTTCCAGCTGGGTGGCATTGAGCCGTTCGAAACCGGCCTTGGACATGAACACTTCACCGCGCACTTCCAGGGTCGCAGGCCAGCCAGTGCCGTGCAGCTTGAGCGGGATGTTGCGCACAGTGCGCACGTTGACGCTGATGTCTTCGCCAGTAGTGCCGTCGCCGCGCGTCGCGCCGCGTACCAGCACGCCGTCCTGATACAGCAGGCTGACGGCCAGGCCATCGAGTTTCGGTTCACAGCTGTATTCCACCGCCGCACCGCCACCGAACAGATCACCGGCCGGCAAGTCCAGGCCTTCAGTCACCCGGCGATCGAACTCGCGCATGTCGGTTTCTTCGAAGGCGTTACCAAGGCTGAGCATCGGTACTTCGTGACGCACTTGAGTGAACGCCGACAACGCTGCGCTACCCACGCGCTGGGTCGGCGAATCGCTGGTGATCAGTTCGGGGTTAGCCGCTTCAAGGGCCTTGAGCTCGTGGAACAAACGATCGTATTCGGCGTCCGGAATGCTGGGCTCATCCTGTACGTGATAACGATAGTTGTGCTGATCCAGCTCAGCACGCAGCTCTAGAATGCGGTTTTTGGCGGCGGTCATGGGTGTTCTCTCATAAAGCAAAAGAGCAGCCGAGGCTGCTCAATCTCATATCATCAAAATCAAGAGATCGCAGCCTCGTTTCACTCGACAGCTCCTACAGGGATAGCGATTTTCTGTAGGAGCTGTCGAGTGAAACGAGGCTGCGATTTTTTGACCTTAGCGCTTCTGGGTCAGGGCGCGACGTTCGAATTCAACGATGCGCTGACGGTAGTGCTCAATCGTCTGGGCGGTCAACACGCTGCGCTGGTCGTCCTTCAGTTCGCCATTCAGCTCCTGGGACAGTTTGCGCGCCGCAGCCACCATCACGTCGAAGGCTTGCTTGGGGTGACGCGGGCCTGGCAGGCCGAGGAAAAAGCTCACGGCCGGGGTGCTGAAGTGGTCAATGTCATCCAGATCAAAGACACCCGGTTTGACCGCATTGGCCATGGAGAATAGAACTTCGCCATTACCGGCCATGCTTTCGTGACGGTGGAAGATGTCCATTTCACCGAAACGCAAACCGCTTTCCAGAATGTTCTGCAACAGCGCCGGGCCTTTGAAACCGGCGGCGTCACGGCAGATCACGCTGATCACCAGCACTTCTTCAGCTTGTGGATGATCTTTTTCGCTGACGGCTGACGAGGCCTTGGTGTCATCCGGGAAATCGTCGTCACGGCTGCTGAAGCTCGGGCCGCCGTCCAGGTCCAGGCTGAGGTTCATGTCGCCCTGGGAAGGCTCGCCATGGCCACGCTTGCCGCGCTTGGAACCGGATTCGCGTGGTTCACGGGCAGGCATGCTCACCGACGGCAGATCGTGCTCGTCCAGTTGCGGTTCTTTCTGCGTATCCAATACACGATGGGGACCCAACAGCTCGGCGCCGGCCTCCTCTTCCGGTAAATTGGACAAACTTCGATCAAGACGGAATTTCAGTTTTCCCTTGCCGCCGCGCATCCGGCGCCAGCCATCAAAAAGAATACCGGCAATGACAATAATGCCGATGACGATCAGCCACTCGCGCAGACCGATTTCCATGTAATCCCGTGCCTCTATAAAAAATGCTGAAAAATAAGGGGTTTACAACTCGTAAACCGCTTTAAAACGTGGCGCCAACTCTATGTTCTGACAGGCGTTTTGCCCACGTATACGAAAAATTGACATTAAACTAGCACGACCAAAGGCAACTTTACAGGGCTGCGCAGCTACAAGCTTCAAGCTATAAGCTGCAAGCCACCTCACTTGCAGCTTGAAGCTTGCAACTAGAGGCTGGCCGTCAGGCATCCACCATCGCCATCGCCTCCTCGACATCCACGGCCACCAGACGCGAGCAACCCGGTTCATGCATCGTTACACCCATCAGTTGTTCGGCCATTTCCATGGCGATCTTGTTGTGGGTGATATAGATGAATTGCACCGTTTGCGACATCTCTTTGACCAGTCGTGCGTAGCGTCCAACGTTAGCGTCATCCAGTGGCGCGTCAACTTCATCGAGCATGCAGAACGGCGCCGGGTTCAATTTGAAGATCGCAAAAACCAGAGCCAAAGCAGTCAGGGCTTTTTCGCCGCCGGAGAGCAAATGGATGGTGCTGTTCTTCTTCCCTGGCGGCTGCGCCATGATCGTTACCCCTGTATCGAGTAGATCTTCGCCCGTCAGTTCCAAATACGCGCGTCCTCCACCGAAAACTTTTGGGAAAAGCGCCTGTAAACCGCCATTGATCTGATCAAAGGTATCCTTGAAGCGGTTACGGGTTTCCTTGTCGATCTTGCGAATCACGTTCTCGAGCGTGTCCAGCGCTTCCACCAGATCATCGTTCTGCGCATCCAGATATCGCTTACGCTCGGATTGTTGCTGGTATTCATCGATGGCCGCCAGGTTGATCGCACCGAGGCGCTGAATGCGCGCAGCGATGCGTTCGAGTTCTTCTTCGGCGTCTTTCTCGTTGGCCTCGGCCGTCAGTGTGGCGAGCACGCCGTGCAGGTCGTAGCCGTCTTCGTGCAATTGCTCTTCGAGGGCTTTGCGGCGCACGGTCAGGGCTTGCCATTCCATGCGCTGGGTTTCCATCTGGCCGCGAATCAACTGCGACTGCTGCTCAGCCTGGTTACGCCGTTTCTCGGCATCGCGCAGTTCGCGGTCGGCGTCTTCCAGGGCGATCTGCGCGGTCTTGAGTTCGTCGTCGACGGTCATGCGCTTGTCGAGCAGTTCTTCCAATCTCAGCCGCAACTCTTCCAGTGGCGCCTCGCCCTCCTCCAGATTGAGGCTGAGCTGTTCACGTTTTTCGGTCAGGCGCTCGGACTGCATCTCCAGCCGCTCCAGCGCCTGGCGCGTCGAGTCGTGTTGCGCCTTCAGCGAACCGAGACGCACCGCCAATTGATGCGCGTGGTCCTTGTGCTGCCGGGCTTCCTGACGCACCCGATCCAGTCGCTCGCGCAAGCTGTCGCGCTGGGCCAGCAGCAACTCACGCTGCTCGGTGTCCAGCGCCATGGCGTCGAGGGCTTCCTGCAATTGCAGGCGCGCTTCACCGATGTTTTCGTGTTCCAGCGCACGCTGCTCGCTCAGCTCGGCCAGCTCTTCGTCGAGGCGCGTACGACGCAACGTCAGCTGTTCAGCCTTGGCTTTGCCGGCAGAAAGTTGTGCTTTCAATTCGCCTTGCTGGCGCGCTTCGTCTTGCAGCAGACGGCGCAGATGTTCGCGACCATTTTCCTGCTGACGCTGTTGCGCCCTGAGGTTTTGAAGTTGGGTTTCCAGGGTTTCGACCGTGGCTTCGCGCTCTTCGCGCTCCTCGGTCAAGCGCTGGATTTCCTGACCGCGCGCGAGTACGCCGCTTTCGGCTTCGCTGGCCCGACGCACGCGCAAAAAGTGCCGACCGACCCAGTAACCATCACGACTGATCAGGCTCTGCCCTGCGGTCAATTGACCGCGCAGTGCCAACGCCTGTTCGAGGTTGTCGACCGGTTTGACCTGCCCCAGCCACGGTGACAAATCGATCTGCGCCTCAACCTTGTCGAGCAGGCTGCCCGGCACGCGCAAGCCATCACTGGCGGGGCTGAGCAAACGCAAATCGCCCTGGGCAAAACCGGCCAGGTCGAAATCGCCGAAGTCGTCCACCAACACCGCTTGCAGGTCGGCGCCGAGCACGGTTTCCACCGCCAGCTCCCAACCCGCTTCAACCTTCAGGCCTTCAGCCAGACGCGGGCGATCCGCCAGATGCTGCTCACGCAACCATTCGGCGGTGCCGGTCCCAGGATCGAGCGCGGCTTGCTGCAACGCTTCAAGGGACGCCAGACGACCGTTGAGGCGCTGCAAATCGCCTTGCGCCTGTTGCTGATTGTGCAGGGCTGATTGCAGTTCCTGACGCAGTTGTTCAAGGCGTTCGACCTGAGCTTCTTCGCTGGCCTGCAAATCCTCGAGCGTGGCTTCACTGGCCGCCAGCTGTTCGCTGAGTTCCATGATCGCCGCGTCTTCCGGGTCCGCCGAGAGCAACGCGCGCTCTTCCCCGAGGCGCTTCTGACGGTCGGCCAGACGCTCCATGCTGGTTTCCAGCTGCTGGATGCGCGATTGCTGGACTTCGGATTGACGACGCGGCTCGGCAGCCGTGAGGTTGAACGTGTCCCACTGCTCCTGCCAGCCATGCATGGTGGTTTCGGATTCTTCCAGCGCGGCGGCGGCTTCTTCGGCGGCGGCGCTGGTGACTTCCTGCTCCGGCGTGAGCATGTCGAGCTCTTCGCCGAGGGTCAGCAACAGCGTGCGGTCGTGGCCCAGGTGCGATTCGGTTTCCAGGCGTGCGCGCTCGGCTTCCTTCAGATCGTCCTGCAACTGGCGCAGGCGTTGCTGCCCGTGCTGAATGCTTTGCTCGACCCGGGCGATGTCGCCGCCGACCGAATAGAAGCGTCCTTGCACCAGATTGAAGCGTTCGGACAGGTCATGGTGCCCGTCCCGGAAGCGTTCGATGCTCGCATCGGCATTGCGTTGCTCGGCGACCAAGGCTTCGAAGGTGACTTCCTGGTTGCCAATCACCGCTTCACGCTGACCGACCTGCTCGTTCAACGCCTGCCAGCGCAAAGCCGACAGTTGGGCCTTGAGCTGACGCTCTTCGCCTTTGAATTCCTGATACTTCTTCGCCGCCTCGGCCTGGCGGTGCAAGCGTTCGAGCTGACGCTCAAGCTCTTCGCGCAGGTCGGTCAGGCGCGCAAGGTTTTCGTGGGTGCGGCGGATGCGGTTTTCCGTCTCGCGCCGGCGCTCCTTGTACTTGGAGATGCCCGCCGCTTCTTCGATAAAGTTGCGCAGGTCTTCGGGCTTGGACTCGATCAGCTTGGAAATCATCCCCTGCTCGATGATCGAGTAGCTGCGCGGGCCCAGGCCTGTCCCCAGAAAGATATCGGTGATATCGCGACGGCGGCACTTGGTGCCGTTGAGGTAGTAGGTGGTCTGGCTATCGCGGGTCACTTTGCGGCGAATGGAAATTTCCGCATAAGCGGCGTATTCGCCAAGCAGAGTGCCGTCGGAGTTATCAAACACCAGCTCGATGCTGGCCTGGCTCACCGGTTTACGACTGGTCGAACCGTTGAAGATGACGTCGGTCATCGACTCGCCGCGCAAGTTCTTGGCCGAGCTTTCGCCCATCACCCAGCGCACGGCGTCGATGATGTTCGATTTGCCGCAACCATTGGGCCCGACCACTGCAGCCATGTTGCTGGGGAAGTTCACAGTGGTCGGATCGACGAAGGATTTGAACCCCGCCAGCTTGATGCACTTGAGCCGCACGCTTAAGCGTCCGTCAGGGCAGAAACCACCAGATCGCAACTACGCTGACCGTAAGCCGTCAGCACTTCGCGGATCTGCGGAAAGTCACGATTCAGGACCGCGGCGAGCAGGCGTTCGAACAGCTCCAGGAATTCGCTCATCGAGGCCTTGCGCTGATCCAGGGCGAGGAAATACGCGCGGCTCATGGCCGGCTGCAGATTCTCGACGGTTTCCTGCAAGTACGGATTGTTGGCGAACGGATACGCGGCGCGCATCACATTGAAGCTGTCGTCGACGAAGGTGCGGATGTCCTGACGCTCGTAGCTGGCGGCCAGGCGCTGCTGGATTTGCACGAACGGCGCCATGTCAGCCTGTGTTTGCCAGCCGTTGGCCACGGCATTGCCGAGCAGAATGTACAGCTCGCTCATCAGCGCGCACAGGCTCTGCACCTTGTGCGCAGTGAGTTCGGTGACATGGGCACCCCGTCGCGGCAGGATCGCGATCAGGTGGCGACGCTCAAGGATCAGCAGGGCCTCACGGACCGAGCCGCGGCTGACATTGAGTGCCAGCGTGACCTTCTGTTCCTGAATGCGCTCCCCGGGCTTCATTTCGCCGCGAATGATGCGTTCGGCGAGGTGGTGAGCAATTTGCTCGGCGAGGCTGTCCGGTGCCTTGAACGTCATGGTTGTCCTTCAAACTCTTCGATCTGCACAGGCGGCGCAGTGTAGCGCACTTGATAGGTCATGGCGCAGGGCCCACTCGGCGGTTTTGGCACGATTCAAGCAAAAAAGCAGGCAAGTGCGCGAGGGTCAATAATGAAGGAATGAAGGGTTTACCGACAAAATGCCGCTTCCTGACCCTAAAGTCAGAAAATCATTGACCGAAAAGTCAGACCTGCTAAATTCGGTCCTAGTCGGTTAACAACAATAATGAGTCTGCGAGGCCTTCCGTGATCCAGTTTTTACTTAACCAGGAACTCCGTAGCGAGCACGCCCTGGACCCAAACCTGACCGTGCTCAACTATCTGCGCGACCATGTGGGCAAACCCGGCACCAAAGAAGGCTGCGCCAGCGGTGACTGTGGCGCCTGCACCGTGGTGGTCGGCGAGTTGCAAACGGATGACGATGGCCGCGAACACATTCGCTATCGCAGCCTCAACTCGTGCCTGACGTTTGTCTCGTCGCTGCACGGCAAACAACTGATCAGCGTCGAAGACCTCAAACACCAGGGCGAACTGCACAGCGTGCAAAAAGCCATGGTCGAGTGCCACGGTTCGCAATGCGGCTTCTGCACTCCGGGCTTCGTGATGTCGCTGTTCGCCCTGCAAAAGAACAGCGATGCACCGGACCAGCACAAAGCCCACGAAGCGCTGGCCGGCAATCTTTGCCGCTGCACTGGCTATCGGCCGATTCTGCAAGCCGCCGAGCAGTCCTGCTGCGGCAAGCAACCGGACCAGTTCGATGCGCGGGAAGCCGACACCATCGCGCGCCTGAAAGCCATTGCCCCCACGTCCATCGGCGAACTCAACAGCGGCGACAAGCGCTGCCTGGTGCCGCTGACCGTCGCTGACCTGGCCGACCTCTATGACGCCTACCCACAAGCCCGCCTGCTGGCCGGTGGTACGGACCTGGCGCTGGAAGTCACGCAGTTCCACCGCACCTTGCCGGTGATGATCTACGTCGGCAACGTCGCCGAGATGAAGCGCATCGAGCATTTTGACGATCGCCTGGAAATCGGCGCTGCAACAGCCCTCTCCGATTGCTACGAAGCGTTGAAGGCCGAGTACCCGGACTTCGGTGAATTGCTGCAACGTTTTGCATCGCTGCAGATCCGCAACCAGGGCACCCTCGGCGGCAACATCGGCAACGCCTCGCCCATCGGTGACTCGCCTCCCCTGCTGATCGCCTTGGGCGCGCAGATCGTCCTGTGCAAAGGCGAAATCCGCCGCACCATGGCCCTTGAAGACTACTTCATCGATTACCGCGTCACCGCGCGCCAGGAAAGCGAGTTCATCGAGAAGATCATCGTGCCCCGCGCCAGCGCCGAACAGCTGTTCCGCGCCTACAAGGTTTCCAAGCGTCTGGACGATGACATCTCCGCCGTTTGCGCCGCGTTCAATATCCGTCTGGAAAACGGCGTAATCGCTGATGCCCGCGTCGCCTACGGCGGCATGGCAGCCATTCCGAAACGTGCCAGCGCCTGCGAAACAGTGTTGCTCGGTGCACCGTTCAATCACGCCACCGTCGAACGCGCCTGCGCCGCACTGGCCGAAGATTTCACGCCGCTCTCGGACTTCCGCGCCAGCAAGGAATACCGCCTGCTCAGCGCGCAAAACCTGCTGCGCAAATACTTCATTGAACTGCAAACACCGCACATCGAGACTCGGGTGACCGCTTATGTCTAATCATCACGCTGTAGAGAAGACCCAAGCCGAACTGGCTGAACTGTTCGCCAAGGACCTGACCACCGGTGTCGGCCGCAGCGTCAAGCACGACAGCGCCGCCAAGCACGTGTCCGGTGAAGCGCAGTACATCGACGACCGCCTGGAGTTTCCGAACCAGCTGCACGTTTACGCACGCCTGTCGGACCGCGCCCACGCGAAAATTATCAGCATTGATACCAAGCCCTGCTACGCCTTCGAAGGCGTGCGCATCGCCATCACCCACGAAGACGTGCCGGGCCTGAAAGACATCGGCCCACTGCTGCCAGGCGACCCGCTGCTGGCCATCGATGATGTGCAGTTCGTCGGTCAGCCGGTGCTCGCCGTTGCTGCGAAAGACCTCGAAACCGCACGCAAGGCCGCCATGGCCGCGATCATCGAATACGAAGATCTGGAGCCGGTGCTAGACGTGGTCGAAGCCCTGCGCAAACGCCACTTCGTGCTCGACAGCCATACCCATCAGCGCGGCGATTCTGCCGGGGCTTTGGCAACGGCGGAACATCGCATCCAGGGCACGCTGCACATCGGTGGCCAGGAACACTTCTACCTCGAAACCCAGATCTCTTCGGTGATGCCGACTGAAGATGGCGGGATGATCGTCTACTGCTCGACGCAGAACCCGACCGAAGTGCAGAAGCTCGTTGCCGAAGTACTCGACGTATCGATGAACAAAATCGTTGTCGACATGCGCCGCATGGGCGGTGGTTTCGGTGGCAAGGAAACTCAGGCCGCAAGTCCTGCGTGCCTGTGCGCCGTGATCGCACACCTGACCGGCCAGCCAACCAAAATGCGCCTGCCGCGCGTTGAAGACATGCTGATGACCGGCAAGCGCCACCCGTTCTACGTCGAGTACGACGTCGGCTTCGACAGCACCGGCCGCCTGCACGGCATCGCGCTGGAACTGGCGGGCAACTGCGGTTGCTCGCCGGACCTGTCGGCGTCGATTGTCGACCGTGCGATGTTCCACGCTGACAACTCGTACTACCTGGGCGATGCGACCATCAACGGTCATCGCTGCAAGACCAACACTGCGTCGAACACCGCTTACCGTGGGTTTGGTGGCCCACAAGGCATGGTCGCGATTGAAGAAGTGATGGACGCGATCGCCCGCCATCTGGCCCTCGATCCACTGGCCGTGCGCAAGGCCAACTACTACGGCAAGACCGAACGCAACGTCACGCATTACTACCAGACCGTCGAGCACAACATGCTCGAAGAAATGACCGCCGAACTGGAAGAAAGCAGCCAGTACTTTGAGCGCCGCGAAGCGATCCGTCGCTACAACGCCAACAGCCCGATCCTGAAAAAAGGCCTGGCGCTGACCCCGGTGAAATTCGGTATTTCCTTCACCGCCAGTTTCCTCAACCAGGCCGGCGCACTGATCCACGTCTACACCGACGGCAGCATCCACCTGAACCATGGTGGCACTGAAATGGGTCAGGGCCTGAACACCAAAGTCGCGCAGGTCGTGGCCGAAGTGTTCCAGGTGGAAATGGACCGCGTGCAGATCACCGCGACCAACACCGACAAGGTGCCAAACACCTCGCCAACGGCGGCGTCCAGCGGCGCCGACCTGAACGGCAAAGCGGCACAGAACGCGGCTGAAATCATCAAGAAACGCCTGGTCGAATTTGCCGCACGGCACTACAAGGTCAGCGAAGAAGACGTGGAATTCCACAACGGCCACGTGCGGGTTCGCGATCAGATTCTGACGTTTGAAGCGCTGATCCAGCAGGCGTATTTCGCCCAGGTGTCGCTGTCGAGTACCGGCTTCTACAAGACCCCGAAAATCTTCTACGACCGCAGCCAGGCGCGGGGTCGACCGTTCTACTACTACGCCTTTGGCGCAGCGTGCTGCGAGGTGATCGTCGACACCCTGACCGGCGAGTACAAAATGCTGCGCACCGACATCCTCCACGACGTCGGTGCCTCGCTGAACCCGGCCATCGACATCGGTCAGGTCGAGGGTGGATTCATCCAGGGCATGGGCTGGCTGACCATGGAAGAACTGGTGTGGAACAACAAGGGCAAACTGATGACCAACGGCCCGGCCAGCTACAAGATCCCGGCCGTGGCAGACATGCCGCTGGACCTGCGGGTGAAGCTGGTGGAAAACCGCAAGAACCCGGAAGACACGGTGTTCCATTCCAAGGCCGTGGGCGAGCCACCGTTCATGCTGGGCATTGCGTCGTGGTGTGCGATCAAGGACGCCGTGGCGAGTCTCGGTGACTACAAGCACCAACCGAAAATCGACGCACCGGCAACGCCGGAGCGGGTGTTGTGGGGCTGTGAGCAGATGCGGCAGTTGAAGGTGGCGAAGACTGTCGAAATCCAGGCCGAGGTCGTTTGATGATCGTTCCCACGCTCTGCGTGGGAATGCAGCCAGCGACGCTCTGCGTCGCATTGTGAACAGCGGACGCGGAGCGTCCAGAGATGCATTCCCACGCGGAGCGTGGGAACGATCGTGAGAGGTGAAACATGTACAACTGGATCGACGCCCTCGCCGACCTGCAATCCCAGGGTGAACCCTGCGTGTTGGTCACCATCATCGAAGAGCTCGGCTCGACGCCGCGCAATGCCGGTTCGAAGATGGTCATCAGCGCCAACCAGTCCTTCGACACCATCGGTGGCGGGCATCTGGAATACAAGGCCATGCAGATCGCCCGCGACATGCTCGCCAGCGGTAAACAGGACACGCACCTGGAGCGCTTCAGCCTCGGCGCCAGCCTCGGCCAGTGCTGCGGCGGCGTGACCGTTTTGCTGTTCGAACCGATGGGCCAGGTCCAGGCGCAGATCGCCGTGTTCGGCGCCGGCCATGTCGGCCGCGCATTGGTGCCGCTGCTCGCCAGCCTGCCTTGCCGGGTACGCTGGATCGATTCACGGGAAGACGAATTCCCTGAACAGATTCCCCACGGCGTACGCAAGATTGTCAGTGAAGAACCTGTGGATGAAATCGACGACCTGCCCGCTGGCARCTACTGCATCGTCATGACTCACAATCACCAGCTCGACCTCGAACTCACCGCCGCGATCCTCAAGCGCAACGACTTCGCCTACTTCGGCCTGATCGGTTCGAAAACCAAACGGGTGAAGTTCGAACACCGCCTGCGCGACCGCGGATTCGATAACAGCGTTGTGCAACGCATGCGCTGCCCGATGGGCATCGGCGAAGTCAAAGGCAAGTTGCCTGTGGAAATAGCCATCTCCATCGCCGGCGAAATCATCGCCACCTATAACGCGAATTTCGGCCAGCAGACTGCCAGCGCCGGATCATCGATTGCCAAACTGCTGCCTGCTTCTCGCCGCAGTCAAGCCTCTAACTGAGAACTCCCATGCCTTTGACTCGCAAAGCCTACCGTGCCGCCATCCTGCACAGCATTGCCGACCCCGCCGAAGTCGGGATCGAAGCCTCATACGAGTATTTCGAAGACGGCTTGCTGGTGGTCGATAACGGCCAGATCAGCGCGCTCGGCCACGCCAGTGATTTGCTGCCGACACTGGCGGCCGATATCGAGATCACCCATTACCAGGATGCGTTGATCACTCCGGGCTTCATCGACACACACATCCATATGCCGCAAACCGGCATGGTCGGCGCCTTCGGCGAGCAACTGCTGGACTGGCTCAATACCTACACCTTCCCGTGCGAAAGCCAGTTCGCCGACAAGGCTCACGCCGATGAAGTAGCCGACATTTTCATCAAGGAACTGCTGCGCAACGGCACCACCACTGCGCTGGTGTTCGGCAGCGTACATCCGCAATCGGTGAACTCGTTTTTCGAAGCCGCCGAACAGCTCGACCTGCGCATGATCGCCGGCAAGGTGATGATGGACCGCAACGCGCCGGACTACCTGACCGACACCGCCGAATCCAGCTACGTCGACAGCAAGGCGCTGATCGAGCGCTGGCACGGCAAGGGCCGCTTGCACTACGCCGTCACCCCGCGTTTCGCCCCGACCAGCACCCCGGAACAACTGACTCTGGCCGGCCAGTTGCTTAGCGAATACCCGGACCTGTACATGCAGACCCACATCAGTGAAAACCTGAAAGAAATCGAGTGGGTCAAAGAGCTGTTCCCGGAACGCAAAGGCTATCTGGACGTCTACGATCACTACCAATTGCTGGGCGAGCGCTCGGTATTTGCCCATGGCGTGCACCTGTGCGACGACGAGTGCGCACGACTGGCGCAAACCGGTTCGGCCATCGCCTTCTGCCCGACCTCGAACTTCTTCCTTGGCAGTGGCCTGTTCAATCTGCCGATGGCCGAGAAACACAAACTGAATGTCGGCTTGGGTACCGATGTGGGCGGCGGCACCAGTTTTTCACTGCTGCAAACCTTGAACGAAGCGTACAAAGTCATGCAGCTGCAAGGCGTGCGTCTGAGCCCGTTCAAGTCGCTGTACCTGGCTACGCTCGGCGGTGCGCGAGCGCTGCGGCTGGAAGACAAGATCGGCACGCTGCAACCGGGCACCGATGCGGACTTCCTGGTGCTGGACTACAACGCCACGCCACTGCTGAGCTATCGCTTGAGGCAGGCGAACAACATTGCCGAGACGTTGTTTGTGTTGATGACGCTGGGGGATGACCGCACTGTTCTGCAGACGTATGCGGCGGGGAATCTGGTGCATCAGCGCTAGTTTTCTTCGGGCTGATCGTTCCCATGCTCTGCGTGGGAATGCCTCAAGGGACGCTCCGCGTCCAGTGACGC
>NZ_JBFUKU010000116.1:0-16135 GCF_056400685.1 Pseudomonas sp. P5_A12
CTCATATTCCAGCCGGTCGAACTCAGCTCTCGCCTCCCTGTACCCCGGGCTTTTCTTATCCGGCAGTTTGTCCCGAAGAGGCTGCAATATTGGCTTGGCCAACTGGCGAGCCAATACCTGCATGGCCAGATACTGGTCGCTGCAAAGCTCGGGTCGATCGGCTTCGAAGTAGTCCACCAAATAGCGGAAGCGCACCTCACCCAAGCCGGGCAGGCGGCAACTAGCGCACTGGAAGCGCAAGCGGATAGCCTCCTTGCGACCACGCAATTCGACAAAGTGGATTTCAATGTTCTCGTCAACCGAGTCGACCAGCGCTATCTCGCCGGAGCTGATCCAGCGCGCCGCTTCAATGATGGAAGCCTCATCACCCGATGCAAGGATGATCGTGCGGTTGTAGAAGTCAATACGGTCTCCTGCCGCCAGCCGTATCGGGCTGGCGTGCCCTAGAACCCTGCTTTTTACCGCTGCGTTGAGCTTGCTGTTCTGCTCATGGGTAGCGCAGATCAGGATGGACTCGGCGCGTACATTGGTGACATCAGGCGTCCAGTTTCTCGTGTGACCGGCATCGAGAATCTCAAGGTGCTTGCCCGAGAGGCATTTAAGCCTGTTGAAGCAACTCTTGTTCAGGCTATCGACCAGGTGTGCCTGCATCTGCTCAAGCGCATCATCTTTATCCATGACGATCTGCTCGGTCAGTAGGCAGTGGTCAACTGCCAGCCCCAGTTCCTCCAGCATGACTCCACTGACTAGGCTGCGCTGCAGGGAGCCTCTGGGCATCTGATAAGGGTCGCCGATGATCACAAAGGGCGTTTTTGTTTTTGCGATGACCGAAAGAAAGTCATGAAGCAGTCGGCCAGAACCATAGCGCCTGTCACCGACGTCAAACTCTTCGTCGCTCAACAGATGAGCATCCGCCAGAACCGGGATTCTGCCGTCTAAAAATAGTTCATCCCTGATCTCGTGAATACCGATTTTACGGTCGTCCTGCTTCTCAAAACGCTTGGGCTGACGGGTATACAGCCAAGTATAGATGGAGGTCGGCTGCGCCAGAGGATGCCGGTAAGTCGAGGAAATTCGAACACTAGGCGTCAGCAGCAACAGCTCCCGTCCGGCTTCACCCATAGCATCCACCAGATAAGGAAATAGGAAACGCTTGCCCGTCGAGGCCATGCCAGTGATGCGAAATACGCCAGCACCGCTCTGGAGCCAGTTACGAAAGCCATGCAGTAACTCGCTTTGCCGAGAGGTCAGTCTGGTTGTGGTGTTGCCCCTGGCTGGCGGATAACCCAGCTCCCTGGTTGTGGGCATGCCGGCGGGTACAAAAAGCTCAAGGCCCAGCTTGCTGACGATGTGCTGGATGTTGGCGGACGAGAGCGTGATTTCCCTGCTGACGATAGCGTCGAGATCCCTGACGAGGGATCTCGTGTCGCTGATATGGAACCAGGGCTTGATAGACCCCGGCAGCTGCTGCCGGTCGAACTCGACCACACCTTGAAAGGCCACCAGCGCAGCCGTGTGCCGCCAGTTGCACACAGGGTGCAGATCAGCCAGGCTGCGGCTTAGAAAGTCCAGCAAGGCACCCTTGTTGAGGCGCAATTGGCGAAGCGGATTGACACTGGCTCCACCTTTGACCGTCACGATGTCGCCCGTTTCGGCGCTGCTGATCAGCCATGGCCCCTCTTCGGAAAACTGCAGGGCTCCGCTGAACTCCTTGAAGTCGATGATGATCAACGCGTTATGCTTGATCACCATCGCATCCAGCTCGCGACTGCCCACATAAAAGTTGCCGAGCAGGTACCAGTCCTGCTCCGTGGTAATGCAGTGCTGCTGCAGCGCATCAAACAGATCGTTGAAGGCCCGGTTCTCGTGGGTATGCTCAAAAGGCCTGCCACGAAATGCTTTTAATGCCACCGTTGAAACTCCATATGCGATGGTTGATCGCTTCAGTCGCTCGACTTGTCCACGGTTACACAGCGCAGCGCCTGCCACATGTGCAACCGGCAAATACCCCAGCGCCTTTTGAGCGTGAGCAAGTGTTCAACAGGAATGACCTGAGGGGCAGAAAGTTCTGCCAGGATGTGGTTCGAACGCATCGCAGCACTAAGGACTCTAGCTCTAAATCATGCACATCCGCGTGACGGAATGACAGCCGGGTTCGAAAAATTACTCGCACTCTTCGAAGGGTGAGTGTGATGCGCTGATTGTAACCAGGTAGCGACACCGCAATGTCCTGCTTGTCAGCTAGCTCTCATTCGAAATGTCAAAGCTGAATACGCAAAACTCCCAACAGATTCGCATCTGTTGGGAGTTTTGTTTTTAGCTTAGGGGGCCGTTAACTCTGGCCGAAGCGCTTAACTTTGACCGAGGTGGCGATTAACTTTGCCCACCTACACTGGATCAGAAGTCCAGGTTCGAAACCGCCAGGGCATTGCTTTCGATGAAGTCACGGCGAGGTTCGACCGCATCACCCATCAGGGTGTTGAAGATCTGGTCTGCGCCAATGGCGTCTTCGATGGTCACTTTGAGCATCCGGCGCTGACTTGGGTCCATGGTGGTTTCCCACAGCTGATCCGGGTTCATTTCACCCAGACCTTTGTATCGCTGAATGGTGTGACGCTTGGTACTTTCAGCCATCAGCCATTCAAGGGCTTCCTTGAACTCCGTGACCGGCTTCTTCCGCTCGCCACGCTGGATGTACGCGCCGTCGTCGAGCAGGGTGCTCAACTGAGCGCCCAGAGAAACGACCGTTTTGTAGTCGTTGCTGCCGAAGAAGTCGCGGTTGAAAGTGACGTAGTTCGACAGGCCGTGGGAGATCAGTTCGACCTCTGGCAGCCAGACGTTACGTTCACGGTCTTCACGCAGGCTGGCTTTGTACACCAGGCCGGACTTCTCGACGGTGCGCAGGCGAACTTCATATTGAGCCAGCCAATCCTGCATCGCTGCATGATCGGACAGTTGATCCATGCTCACCGCAGGCAGGTAAATGAAGTGCTCGGTCAACTCCTGTGGGTACAGGCGCGACAGACGCTTGAGAGTCTTCATCACCAGACGGAAGTCATTCACCAGGCGCTCAAGCGCTTCACCGGAGATGCCAGGGGCTTCCTCGTTCAGGTGCAGGCTTGCATCTTCCAGGGCCGACTGCGTCATGTACTCTTCCATGGCGTCGTCGTCTTTGATGTATTGCTCTTGCTTGCCTTTCTTCACCTTGTACAGCGGTGGCTGAGCGATGTAGATATAGCCGCGCTCGATCAGCTCCGGCAGCTGACGGAAGAAGAAGGTCAGTAGCAGGGTACGGATGTGCGAACCGTCGACGTCAGCATCAGTCATGATGATGATGTTGTGATAGCGCAGCTTGTCGATGTTGTACTCGTCGCGGCCGATGCCACAACCCAGCGCGGTGATCAAGGTGCCCACTTCTTGCGAAGAGATCATCTTGTCGAAGCGCGCCTTCTCGACGTTCAGGATCTTGCCCTTGAGCGGCAGGATGGCCTGGGTGCGGCGGTTACGTCCCTGCTTGGCGGAACCGCCAGCAGAGTCACCTTCCACGAGGTACAGTTCGGACAGGGCAGGGTCTTTTTCCTGGCAGTCAGCCAGTTTGCCCGGCAGGCCTGCGATATCCAGCGCGCCTTTACGACGTGTCATTTCACGGGCTTTACGCGCTGCTTCACGCGCACGTGCCGCATCGATCATCTTGCCGACGACCAGTTTCGCTTCGTTCGGGTTTTCCAGCAGGAAGTCGGAGAAGTACTTGCCCATTTCCTGTTCGACCGCGGTCTTCACTTCGGAAGACACCAGCTTGTCTTTGGTCTGGGAGCTGAACTTCGGATCCGGCACTTTCACCGAAATGATCGCGGTCAGGCCTTCACGAGCATCGTCACCGGTGGTCGCGACTTTATGCTTCTTCGCCAGACCTTCAGCTTCGATGTAGGTGTTCAGGTTACGCGTCAGTGCGGAACGGAAACCCACCAGGTGAGTGCCGCCATCGCGCTGTGGAATGTTGTTGGTGAAGCACAACAGGTTCTCGTTGAAGCTGTCGTTCCACTGCAGGGCGATTTCTACGCCGATGCCGTCTTCACGCTGAATGTTGAAGTGGAACACCTGGTTGACCGCAGTCTTGTTGGTGTTCAGGTATTCAACGAACGCACGCAGACCGCCTTCGTACTTGAACAGCTCTTCCTTGCCGCTGCGCTCATCCTTGAGGACGATGCCGACACCGGAGTTTAGGAAGGACAGTTCACGAATCCGCTTGGCCAGGATGTCCCAGCTGAAGTGGATGTTCTTGAAGGTTTCAGCCGAAGGCTTGAAGTGAATCTGGGTACCCGTGGTTTCGCTCTCGCCAACGATCTTCATCGGCTCTTGCGGAACACCGTGGACGTAAGTCTGTTCCCAGATTTTGCCGCTGCGGCGAACGGTCAGGATCAGTTCTTTGGACAGGGCGTTCACTACGGAAACACCTACACCGTGCAGACCGCCGGATACTTTGTAGGAGTTGTCGTCGAACTTACCGCCGGCGTGCAGCACGGTCATGATGACCTCGGCTGCCGAGACGCCTTCTTCTTTGTGCACGTCTACCGGGATGCCACGGCCGTTGTCACGAACGGTGATGGACTCATCCGGGTGAATGATGATGCTGATGTCGTCGCAGTGGCCGGCGAGAGCTTCGTCGATCGAGTTATCGACCACTTCGAACACCATGTGGTGCAGACCGCTGCCATCGTCGGTGTCACCAATGTACATACCGGGACGTTTGCGTACGGCATCCAGGCCTTTCAGCACTTTAATGCTCGTTGAGTCGTACGTATTTTCTTCGCTCAATGCCTTCACTCCCGATGGTCGTGGGTCTGGGTGATACGGCCCTGTTCCACGTGGAACAGAGCGACTGGCGTTTCCGTCTGCCAGCCTTCCCTCAATAATTCGTGATCTACACAGGTGATAAAGACCTGGCAGCGTAAGTCTTCCAGCAAGCGGCAAAGCGCGCGGCGGTGATGCTCGTCCAGTTCGGACGGCAGATCATCCACCAGATAAATACACTGGCCGCGTCGGGCTTGGCTGACCAAGTGCCCTTGGGCAATCCGCAGTGCACAGACCACCAACTTCTGCTGCCCCCGGGACAAAATGTCCGCGGCATTATGTGCGCCCAGTCTGAGGCGCAAATCAGCGCGTTGTGGTCCAGCCTGGGTGTGACCCATTTGCTGATCCCGGTGAAGGGACCCAGCGAGTACGGCACTCAGTTCGCGGTCTTTGTCCCAGCCTCGGTAATAGCTGAGGGTCAAGCCTTCAAGCTCGACCAATTCGCTCAAGGTCTGTTCAAAGACTGGTTTCAAGGCTTTGATGTAAGCGCGGCGGTATTCATCTATTTCAGCGCTGGCCTGGCACAGTTCCCTGTCCCAAACCGCTTGCGAAACGGCGTCAAGTGTACCATGTCGCAGCCAAGAGTTTCTCTGGCGCAGGGCCTTCTGCAAGCGCTGCCAAGTGGACATGAAACGCGGTTCCACGTGGAACACGCCCCAGTCGAGAAACTGTCGCCGAATCTTCGGTGCGCCTTCCAGTAAGCGGAAGCTGTCAGGGTTGATCAACTGGAGTGGCAGGATCTCCGCCAGTTGCGCCGCACTGCGAGCATTCTGACCGTCGATGCGAATTTGAAATTCACCCTGACGGTCACGCGAGATGCCCAACGCGCTGTGCCCACCCTCGGCCAATTCAACCTGGCCAAACACCGTGCACGCCAATTGTTCGTATTGAATCACCGGCAACAAACGGCTGCTACGAAACGAACGGGCAAGCCCCAGCAGATGAATGGCTTCCAGAACACTGGTTTTGCCGCTGCCGTTGGCGCCGTAAAGAATGTTGATTCGGGGGGAGGGGGAGAAGGTCACCGGGTGCAAATTGCGCACCGCGGTGACCGAGACGCGACTGAGCGACATCTAGCTTCTGCTGAACATGATTACAGGCGCATCGGCATGACAACGTAAGCCGAGTCGTCGTTGTCGGACTCTTGCACCAGCGCACTGCTGTTGGAGTCGGACWGGATCAAGCGAACTTGCTCGGTGGTCATCACGCCCAGCACGTCGAGCAGATAGCTGACGTTGAAGCCGATTTCCAGGGAGCCACCGTTGTACTCAACGCCCACTTCTTCTTCCGCTTCTTCCTGCTCCGGGTTATTCGCCTGGATTTTCAGCTGACCGTTGGCCAGTTGAAGGCGGATACCACGGTACTTCTCGTTGGACAGAATTGCGGTACGGCTGAAGGCTTCACGCAGCGCCTGACGGTCGCCGAGTACCAGCTTGTCACCGCCTTTAGGTAGCACACGCTCGTAATCCGGGAATTTACCGTCAACCAGTTTCGAGGTGAAGGTGAACTCGCCGGTGGTAGCACGGATGTGGTGCTGCCCCAGGACGATGCTGACGATGCCGTCCGGCTCGGTCAGCAGGCGTGCCAGCTCAAGGATGCCCTTGCGTGGAACGATGACCTGATGGCGATCCGGCTGACCGATATCGGCCTGCATCGAGCACATGGCCAGACGGTGACCGTCGGTGGCCACGGCGCGAATGATGCCAGCCGAGACTTCCAGCAGCATACCGTTCAGATAGTAACGAACGTCCTGCTGAGCCATGGCGAAGCTGGTGCGCTCGATCAAGCGACGCAGTTTGCTTTGCTCCAGGCTGCAAGTCAGCGAGCCCGGGCCTTCTTCAACGGTCGGGAAATCATTGGCCGGCAGGGTCGACAGGGTGAAGCGGCTACGGCCAGCTTTCACTACCAGCTTCTGCTCGTCGACCTTGATGTCGATCAGCGCGTCGTTTGGCAGGCTCTTGCAGATGTCCATCAACTTGCGCGCTGGCACAGTGATGGAACCTGGATCCGCCGGCTCTTCAAGTTGCACACGACCGACCAGCTCGACTTCCAGGTCGGTACCGGTCAGCGACAATTGCTGGCCTTCTACAACCAGCAGCACGTTGGAGAGCACCGGCAAGGTCTGTCGGCGCTCAACGACGCCTGCGACCAGTTGCAGGGGTTTCAACAGGGCTTCGCGTTGAATTGTGAAATGCATGGTCTAGTCCCTTGCCTTAATAAGCTGCGCTGGTGTTCATCAAGTGGTCAGTGTACGCAGCAGGTTCTTGTAGTCCTCGCGGATGTCCGCGTCGGATTCCTTAAGCTCGTTGATCTTGCGACAGGCGTGCAAAACAGTGGTGTGGTCGCGGCCGCCAAACACATCGCCGATTTCCGGCAGGCTGTGGTTAGTCAACTCTTTGGACAACGCCATTGCAACCTGACGCGGACGTGCGACCGAGCGTGAACGACGCTTGGACAGCAGGTCGGAGATCTTGATCTTGTAGTACTCGGCGACAGTGCGCTGAATGTTATCCACAGAGACCAATTTGTCCTGCAGCGCCAACAAGTCTTTCAGGGATTCGCGAATCAGCTCGATGGTGATGTCGCGGCCCATGAAGTGCGAGTGGGCGATCACGCGTTTCAGCGCGCCTTCCAACTCACGGACGTTGGAGCGAATGCGTTGGGCAATGAAGAACGCGGCGTCATGGGGCAGATCGACTTTGGCCTGATCGGCCTTTTTCATCAGGATCGCGACGCGGGTTTCCAGCTCTGGCGGCTCGACGGCAACCGTCAGGCCCCAGCCGAAACGGGATTTGAGACGCTCTTCAAGGCCTTCAATTTCTTTCGGGTAACGGTCACTGGTGAGAATGACCTGCTGGYCACCTTCAAGCAGGGCGTTGAAGGTGTGGAAAAACTCTTCCTGGGACCGTTCCTTGCGGGCGAAGAATTGAATGTCATCGATCAGCAACGCATCCACCGAACGGTAGAAGCGCTTGAACTCGTTGATCGCATTCAGTTGCAGCGCCTTGACCATGTCGGCCACGAAACGCTCGGAATGCAGGTACACAACCTTGGCATTCGGGTTCTTCTTTAATAGGTGGTTACCCACAGCATGCATCAAGTGGGTCTTACCCAAGCCAACGCCGCCATAAAGGAAGAGCGGGTTGTAACCGTGCTTGGGATTATCCGCCACCTGCCAGGCCGCGGCCCGGGCCAATTGGTTGGACTTACCTTCAACGAAATTTTCAAAGGTGAAGGTGCGGTTCAGGTAACTGGTGTGCTTGAGCGCGCCTTCGACTTGCACGGTGCGTTGTTCGGAGCGCACCGGTGCTTGTTGCGAGCTCGCGCCAGCCATCGGGTCGAAGCTGTCGCGAGACGGCTCTTCATTGATCTCGGCCGCTTTTTGCGTTGCACGTTTGGTCGGTGCGCTGGCAGTCGGCGCTGGTGCCGGAGCACTCACGGGTGCTTGAGCAGCCTGAGCCTGAGACGCAGCGGCAGCCAACGGCGCATTCGGAGCAGCGCGCGGTGCCGAACTGCGTTTGCTGCCTATTAATAAGGACAGCACCGGCGCCATGCCGTTGCCGTGCTCATCGAGCAGTTCAAGAACGCGGCCCAGATACTTTTCGTTGACCCAGTCGAGAACAAAGCGGTTCGGTGCGTAGACACGCAACTCGTCGCCTTCGGCTTCGACCTGTAGTGGACGGATCCAAGTGTTGAATTGTTGGGCAGGCAGCTCTTCGCGCAAAAGCTCCACGCACTGCTGCCAAAGTTCCACTGACACGGATATCCCCTAAGTTGAAAGCCGGTGAGGCAAAAACAAGCGGCCATTGTAGCGACCAGACGCTGACTTATCCACACGTAGGTGGATCACTGACCAAGAACAATCAACGCTTTATACGCAAAAAACACGACGAGTGGTCTGTGTATAAGCTCTGTGGATAACCGGGTCTAAGGTCGTTGCACAAGTAGGGGGGAAACTCGGTGGATAACCAGCCTGTGGATAACTAGCCCTTTCACCCACAGGTTATCCGACAGCGCAGCACAGGCTGCCCCCTGTTTTCCACGGTAGTTGTCATTCTCTGTACAGCACGGATTATAAGGCTCAAAGGCAGTTATCCACAGATGATCGCTTGCTTAGCTTTTATAAGCTTTACAGAAAAGCTTTAAATAATTCCTTTCTTATATTTATTTCTGACGGCGGGTTAATCACGGGCAAAACCTCTGGAGATCTATTTATAAGGAAACGTTGGTTGGAAATTGACCTAGAGGCTTGCTTTCTCTAGAATCCCCGGTCTCTTAAAACGGGGGCCATTCCGGCCCGTTGTGGACGAACCAGGTAACACGACAATGAAACGTACTTTCCAACCAAGCACTATCAAACGCGCTCGTACCCACGGTTTCCGTGCTCGCATGGCTACCAAGAACGGTCGTGCCGTCCTGTCGCGTCGTCGCGCCAAAGGTCGTGCGCGTCTGGCAGTTTGATAATCCGGCACTGGAGGTGAGTCAGGACTTCAGTCGGGAAAAGCGTCTGCTTACTCCCCGGCATTTCAAGGCAGTCTTTGACTCCCCTACCGGCAAGGTTCCGGGGAAAAATCTCCTGCTCCTTGCGCGCAACAACGATCTTGATCACCCCCGTCTCGGGTTGGTTATCGGGAAAAAGAGCGTAAAGCTCTCCGTCGAGCGCAATCGCCTCAAACGTCTGATGCGCGAATCGTTCCGTCTGCACCAGGATTCACTGGTCGGCTGGGACATCGTTATCGTCGCGCGCAAAGGTTTGGGTGACGTAGAAAACCCCGAATTGATTCAGCATTTCGGCAAACTCTGGAAGCGTCTGGCACGCAGCACGCCGGTACCAGCAGTCAAAACCGAAACTGTAGGGGTAGACAGTCCCGATGCGTAAACTGGCACTCGTTCCGATCCAGTTTTATCGCTATGCCATTAGTCCTCTGATGGCCAGTCACTGTCGCTTCTACCCCAGTTGTTCCTGCTACGCGTATGAAGCCATAGAAAATCATGGCCTTCTGCGCGGTGGCTGGCTGACCTTTCGTCGTTTAGGTCGCTGTCATCCGTGGAATCCCGGTGGTTATGACCCGGTTCCATCTATCCCTACCTCCCGTTCTTCTTCGATGGCCGAGTAATCATGGATATCAAACGCACGATCCTGATCGTCGCCCTGGCAATCGTGTCCTACGTTATGGTTCTTAAATGGAACCAGGACTATGGTCAGGCTGCCCTGCCGACTCAGAATGTTGCTTCCAGTACTACCGCACCGGGCTTACCGGATACGGCTACTGGCAATAATGCTTCTGTCAGTGACGACATTCCACGCGCCGCAAGCGATACCAGTGCCACTGCACCTGCTGAAACGCCAGTAGCTGCAAGCAAAGACCTCATCCAGATCAAAACGGATGTGCTCAATCTGGCCGTCGATCCACAGGGTGGTGATGTTGCCCAACTGACGCTGCCGCTATATCCACGTCGCCAGGACCATCCGGAAATTCCGTTCCAGTTGTTCGATAACGGCAACGAGCGGACTTATCTGGCTCAAAGCGGTTTGATCGGCACTGATGGTCCGGACGCAAGTCCTGCCGGTCGTCCGGTTTGGTCCTCGGAGAAGAAGGTTTACCAACTGGCTGACGGTCAGGACCAATTGGTTGTAGACCTGAAGTTCAGCAAGGACGGCGTCAACTACATCAAGCGTTTCACTCTGAAACGTGGTCAGTACGATGTAGAAGTTTCCTACTTGATCGACAACGAAAGCGCCAAGCCTTGGTCGGGTGCGATGTTCGCCCAGCTGAAGCGTGATGCCAGCTCCGATCCTTCTTCCAGTACTGCCACCGGCACCGCCACTTACTTGGGCGCAGCCCTGTGGACAAGTAACGAGCCGTACAAGAAAGTGTCGATGAAGGACATGGACAAGGCTCAGCTGAAAGAAACCGTAAACGGTGGTTGGGTTGCCTGGTTGCAACACTACTTCGTGACCGCGTGGATTCCGGCGAAGGGCGATAACAATGTCGTCCAGACCCGTAAAGACAGCAAAGGCAACTACATCATCGGCTACACCGCCCCGGCCATGACTGTTGCGCCAGGTGCGAAGGGTGAAGTCAGCGCTGTTCTGTACGCCGGCCCGAAAAGCCAGGCAGTCCTGAAAGAGTTGTCCCCAGGTCTGGAATTGACCGTCGACTACGGCATTCTGTGGTTCATTGCCCAGCCAATTTTCTGGCTGTTGCAACACATCCACGCGCTGGTCGGTAACTGGGGCTGGTCGATCATCTTCCTGACCATGCTGATCAAAGGGATTTTCTTCCCTCTGTCGGCCGCCAGCTACAAATCCATGGCGCGCATGCGTGCAGTGGCTCCGAAACTGGCCGCGCTGAAAGAGCAACATGGCGATGACCGGCAGAAAATGTCGCAAGCCATGATGGAGCTGTACAAGAAAGAGAAGATCAATCCGCTGGGTGGTTGCTTGCCAATCCTCGTGCAGATGCCGGTATTCCTTTCGCTGTACTGGGTTCTGCTGGAAAGCGTTGAAATGCGCCAAGCGCCGTTCATGCTGTGGATCACTGACCTGTCGATCAAGGATCCGTTCTTCATTCTGCCGATCATCATGGGTGCAACCATGTTTATCCAGCAGCAGTTGAACCCAACACCTCCGGACCCGATGCAGGCCAAAGTGATGAAGCTGATGCCAATCATCTTCACCTTCTTCTTCCTGTGGTTCCCGGCTGGTCTGGTGCTGTACTGGGTAGTGAACAACTGCCTGTCCATCGCCCAACAGTGGTACATCACACGTAAAATCGAAGCGGCTGCCAAAGCAGCCGCCTGATTTACACTGTAGATAACCACTCAAAACGCCCCCTAGTGGGGCGTTTTGCTATCTGCCACTTTTGTCTGGATACCGGTTTATGAGCGTTCCTCGTGAAACCATTGCTGCCGTCGCAACCGCCCAAGGGCGCGGTGGTGTGGGCATCGTCCGTATTTCCGGACCGTTGGCGAGCCTTGCGGCCAAGGCCATCAGCGGTCGGGAACTGAAACCCCGGTTTGCCCATTACGGCCCGTTCCTCAGTGAAAACGATGAGGTACTGGACGAAGGCATCGCGTTGTATTTCCCGGGACCGAACTCCTTCACCGGCGAAGACGTGCTTGAGCTTCAAGGTCATGGCGGGCCGATCGTTCTGGATATGCTGCTCAAACGTTGCCTGGAACTGGGCTGCCGTCTTGCCCGCCCCGGCGAATTCAGTGAGCGCGCCTTCCTCAACGATAAACTCGACCTGGCTCAGGCTGAAGCCATCGCCGACTTGATCGAGGCAAGTTCTGCACAAGCTGCGAGAAATGCACTGCGCTCTCTGCAAGGCGCCTTTTCCCAGCGTGTGCATAACCTCACCGAGCAACTGATCAGCCTGCGTATCTATGTCGAGGCGGCCATCGACTTTCCGGAGGAGGAAATCGATTTCCTTGCCGATGGTCATGTATTGGCCATGCTCGACAAAGTGCGCGATGAACTGTCCACAGTACTTCGCGAAGCCGGGCAAGGCGCCTTGCTGCGTGACGGGATGACGGTAGTGATTGCCGGTCGGC
Organism: Pseudomonas sp. P5_A12; assembly: GCF_056400685.1. Classification (NCBI taxonomy): domain Bacteria; kingdom Pseudomonadati; phylum Pseudomonadota; class Gammaproteobacteria; order Pseudomonadales; family Pseudomonadaceae; genus Pseudomonas; species Pseudomonas sp. P5_A12. The sequence goes on from NZ_JBFUKU010000116.1 coordinate 12,409, forward strand.
CGAATGCCGGTAAATCCAGCCTGTTGAATGCCTTGGCCGGTCGGGAAGCGGCGATTGTTACCGAAATTGCCGGCACAACCCGGGACATTCTTCGCGAACATATCCACATTGATGGCATGCCGCTGCACGTAGTTGATACCGCTGGTCTGCGAGATACCGACGATCACGTGGAAAAAATCGGTGTCGAACGGGCATTGAAAGCCATCGGCGAAGCAGATCGCGTGTTGCTGGTCGTCGATGCGACGGCTCCTGAAGCGTTGGACCCCTTCGCATTGTGGCCGGAATTCCTCGAAATCCGCCCCGATCCCGCTAAAGTCACGCTGATTCGTAACAAGGCTGATCTGACGGGCGAAACCATTGCCCTGGAAGTCAGTGAGGATGGCCACGTCACCATCAGCCTGAGTGCCAAGTCTGCTGGCGAAGGCCTGGAATTGCTGCGCGACCACCTCAAAGCCTGCATGGGTTACGAGCAAACGTCAGAAAGCAGCTTCAGCGCACGCAGGCGTCACCTTGAGGCGCTGCGTCATGCCAGCGCATCCCTTGAGCATGGCCGCGCGCAATTGACCCTGGCAGGTGCCGGTGAGTTATTGGCCGAAGATTTGCGTCAGGCTCAGCACTCGCTAGGTGAAATCACCGGTGCATTCAGCTCGGATGACCTGTTGGGACGAATCTTTTCCAGCTTCTGTATCGGTAAATAACCCTTCCGTTGTCCACAGACAGGCCACTCGCGCCTGTCTGTTTCCTCTTTTTGATAAATCTTCCCTCAGTGCCGAGCAGATAATTTCTGGTTGAGCGGTTTTCCTTCGATCGAAATTTACCCGATGAGCGCTTTTCTGTGGATTAAGCCCTGTGAATAACTGCCACTAAGGGCAGTTGATAACAGGGCCTCAAAACTGAAGATAAACGCCTCTGTGGATAACCACCCCTTTCATCCACAGGCTTAAACCGGTTATCCAAGGGCCTCGTTGGCACATGACCACAGGGTTTTGAATCTCTGTACACATTGATAATAAAAGCCTGTAGCAATCTATCCACAGAAAGGTGCCTCAGTAGAAATAAACATAAAAACAAAGATTTAATAAATTTCTCTCTTTTTAATTTCTATAACCCCGACTTCTCCACAGCTGGTTAAATTTTGTGCAAAGGGTTCTTTAGGAAGGACGAAGTCCCTATACTTGCCGACCAGGTCCAGAAACCTGAGCTCAAACTATTCCTGATTACCTAACTGAAGCAGGCACGAGGTGCGTGGTGGATTTCCCTTCCCGTTTTGAAGTGATCGTCATCGGCGGCGGTCATGCCGGTACCGAGGCAGCACTGGCCTCAGCACGTATGGGTGCAAAAACCCTGTTGCTGACGCATAACGTGGAAACCCTCGGAGCAATGAGTTGCAACCCCGCCATCGGTGGGATCGGTAAAAGCCATCTGGTAAAAGAAATCGACGCCCTTGGCGGCGCGATGGCCATGGCAACCGATAAAGGCGGTATCCAGTTTCGAGTGTTGAACAGCCGTAAAGGCCCGGCCGTGCGTGCAACTCGCGCTCAGGCAGATCGGGTTCTGTACAAAGCCGCTGTCCGCGAAGCCTTGGAGAACCAGCCGAACCTGTGGATATTTCAGCAGGCCGCTGACGACTTGATCGTCGAGCAGGAACAAGTGCGTGGTGTTGTCACTCAAATGGGCCTGCGTTTCTTCGCGGACTCAGTGGTGTTGACCACTGGCACTTTCCTCGGCGGACTTATCCACATCGGAATGCAGAATTACTCCGGCGGTCGCGCAGGTGATCCGCCATCGATTGCCTTGGCTCACCGTCTGCGTGAATTGCCACTGCGTGTAGGTCGCCTGAAAACCGGTACGCCACCGCGGATTGACGGTCGTTCTGTGGATTTCTCGGTCATGACTGAGCAAGCAGGCGATACACCGATCCCGGTGATGTCGTTCATGGGGTCCAAAGAGCAGCATCCGAAACAAGTGAGCTGCTGGATTACCCACACAAACGCCCGTACCCACGAAATCATTGCCTCCAACCTTGATCGTTCGCCGATGTATTCGGGCGTGATCGAAGGTATCGGCCCGCGCTATTGCCCGTCGATCGAAGACAAGATCCACCGCTTTGCCGACAAGGAAAGCCACCAGGTCTTTATCGAGCCGGAAGGTCTGACCACTCATGAGCTGTACCCGAACGGGATATCCACCTCCTTGCCGTTCGACGTGCAATTGCAGATCGTGCAATCGATCCGTGGGATGGAAAACGCGCACATCGTTCGTCCTGGTTACGCCATCGAGTACGACTACTTCGACCCGCGTGACCTGAAGTACAGCCTGGAAACCAAAGTGATCGGCGGCCTGTTTTTCGCCGGGCAAATCAATGGCACTACCGGTTACGAAGAAGCCGGTGCCCAAGGTTTGCTGGCCGGCGCCAACGCTGCACTGCGTGCACAGGGCAAAGATGCCTGGTGCCCGCGTCGCGACGAGGCGTACATCGGCGTGTTGGTCGACGACCTGATTACGCTCGGTACTCAAGAGCCGTACCGGATGTTTACCTCCCGTGCCGAGTACCGCCTGATCCTGCGCGAAGACAACGCCGACTTGCGTTTGACCGAAAAAGGTCGCGAATTGGGCCTGGTCGATGACGCGCGTTGGGCTGCGTTCTGCAAGAAACGCGAAAGCATTGAACTGGAAGAGCAACGCCTGAAAAGTACCTGGGTTCGCCCGGGCACCGAGCAGGGCGATGCGATCTCCGAAAAGTTCGGCACGCCACTGACCCATGAATACAATTTGCTCAACCTCTTGAGCCGTCCGGAAATCGACTACGCCGGCCTGATCGCCGTGACTGGCGGTGGTGCAGATGATCCACAGGTCGCCGAACAGGTTGAAATCAAGACCAAGTACGCCGGTTACATCGACCGTCAACAGGATGAAATCGCACGCCTGCGGGCCAGCGAAGATACAAAACTGCCTGTGGATATCGATTACACCAACATTTCCGGTCTCTCCAAAGAGATCCAGAGCAAGCTCGGCGCGACCCGTCCAGAAACCCTGGGCCAGGCGTCACGTATCCCGGGCGTAACCCCGGCAGCCATTTCGCTGTTGATGATTCATTTGAAAAAACGCGGCGCGGGCCGTCAGTTGGAGCAAAGCGCTTGAGTTCGTTGGTCACCTCGCAACACGCCGAAGAGTTATCCACAGGTGCTCGCCAGCTCGGTGTCACACTGACAGAAACCCAGCACGCGCAGCTGCTGGGTTATCTGGCCCTGTTGATAAAATGGAACAAGGCTTACAACCTGACCGCCGTGCGCGATCCGGACGAAATGGTCTCGCGTCATTTGCTCGATAGTTTGAGCGTGATGTCGTTCATCGAAAACGGTCGCTGGCTGGACGTTGGCAGCGGTGGCGGCATGCCGGGTATTCCGATGGCCATCCTGTTTCCAGAGTCCCAAGTGACCTGCCTGGACAGCAACGGCAAGAAAACCCGCTTCCTGACCCAAGTCAAACTCGAACTCAAACTGGATAACCTGCAAGTTATCCACAGTCGCGTCGAAGCCTTCCAGCCTGCGCAGCCATTCAACGGGATCATTTCCCGGGCGTTCAGCAGCATGGAGAACTTCAGCAACTGGACTCGCCACCTCGGCGACGCCGATACACGCTGGCTGGCAATGAAGGGCGTTCATCCGGCCGATGAGCTGGTAGCATTGCCGGCGGACTTCCACCTCGATAGCGAACACGCCCTGGC
>NZ_JBFUKU010000117.1:0-16048 GCF_056400685.1 Pseudomonas sp. P5_A12
CGATCTGACCATGCTGCCCTACTGGATCGCCCTGCAATTCCTGAGCAGTCTGCCGATTCGCCTGCCCGGCATGCCGACGCCTCAGGAGCTGGGGCGCTCGCTGCTGTTTTATCCGCTGGTGGGGCTGCTGTTCGGCGCAATTCTGTGGGCATTGAACTGGCTGTTGCTGGGCACGCCGTTGTTGCTGCATGCCACCTTGTTGCTGACGGTTTGGGTCTTGCTCAGCGGCGCGTTGCACCTGGACGGCCTGGCCGATAGCGCCGACGCGTGGCTCGGCGGTTTTGGTGATCGTGAGCGCACACTCACGATCATGAAAGACCCGCGCAGCGGACCGATTGCCGTGGTAACGCTGGTGTTGGTGTTGTTGCTTAAATTTGCTGCGTTGCTGGCGTTGATCGAGCAGCAGCACAGTCTTTTTCTGATCATCGTTCCGCTGATCGGCCGCAGCGCAATGCTGGGTTTGTTCCTGACGACGCCCTATGTGCGTGCTGGCGGGTTGGGGCAGGCACTGGCGGATCATCTGCCGCGGATGGCTGGCCGGCAGGTGTTGGCGGTCAGTGCGGTGGCGTGTGTGCTGATTGCGGGACTCAGTGGTGTTTGGGCGCTGGTGCTGGCGGCAGTGGTTTTCGCATGGCTGAGGCAGGTGATGCTGCGTCGATTGGGCGGGACGACGGGGGACACGGCCGGGGCGATGCTGGAGTTGCTGGAGATGGCGGTGCTGGTAGAATTGGCGTTGGTCTGATGGGTTGTGTGCAGGATATGCTGGCCCCTTCGCGAGCAGGCTCGCTCCCACATTCGACCGCATTCTCTCTGGAGGAACTTGGTTAAATGTGGGAGCGAGCCTGCTCGCGAAAGCGGCCTGCCACTCTCTCCAAACTTCTGATTAAACCCATCTGTAACTTGATTTAACACAACCACGGGTATATACACGCACCATGCTCGACTCCCAATGTTTATGCATCAACCTGCGTCGCGCCGCCCGTGGCGTCAGCAGGCATTACGACGGCGCTTTGGACGGCTTCGGGATCAACGTTGCCCAGTATTCTTTGCTGTGCAATTTGCAGCGTCTGGATCAGCCGAGTATCTCCACCCTCGCTGAAGCCATGGGGCTGGACCGCAGCACCCTCGGGCGCAATTTGCGGGTGCTGGAAGGCGAAGGGCTGGTGATGCTGGTGGAGGGCGAAGACATGCGTAATCGCATCGTCCGACTAACCGAGGCGGGCGCTGAACGCCTGGCAGCGGCCTTGCCGGCCTGGGAAGCGGCCCAGCAACGGTTGATTGACCGACTGGGCGCCGAGAAACGTGAAACCTTGCTGCGACTGCTGGATGAATTGGCCTGAAGCCGGTTTTTCCGATCTTAAGCGGGTATATACCCGCTACCGGAGAATAAGACATGACATCGATGTGGCGTACTTGCGGTTGGGTGTTGTTGGGAAGTGCGCTGATCCTTGCGTTGTCTTTGGGCGTGCGCCACGGCTTTGGGCTGTTTTTGGCGCCGATGAGTGCTGAGTTCGGCTGGGGGCGTGAGACCTTTGCGTTTGCCATCGCCTTGCAGAATCTGATCTGGGGTCTGGCGCAACCCTTCACCGGTGCGCTGGCCGACCGCTTTGGCGCGGCGAAAGTAGTGCTGGTCGGCGGCGTGCTGTATGCCCTGGGTCTGGTGTGCATGGGGCTGTCTGATTCTGCCGTGACATTGTCCCTGAGCGCTGGCCTGTTGATCGGCATCGGTCTGTCCGGCACCTCGTTTTCGGTGATCCTCGGCGTGGTCGGCCGTGCGGTGCCGCCTGAGAAGCGCAGCATGGGCATGGGCATCGCCAGTGCGGCGGGGTCGTTCGGTCAGTTTGCGATGTTGCCGGGCACGTTGGGCTTGATCGGTTGGCTCGGCTGGTCCGCCGCATTGCTGGTGCTGGGCCTGTTGGTGGCGTTGATCGTGCCGTTGGTGAGCATGCTCAAGGACAAGCCGCTGCCGACATTCGGCCATGAACAAACCCTTTCCGAAGCTTTGCGTGAAGCCTGCTCCCATTCAGGGTTTTGGCTGTTGGCGTTCGGCTTCTTCGTGTGCGGTTTCCAGGTGGTGTTCATCGGTGTGCATTTGCCGGCTTACCTGGTGGATCAACATCTTCCGGCCAGCGTCGGCACCACGGTGCTGGCGCTGATCGGGTTGTTCAACATCTTTGGTACGTATACCGCTGGCTGGCTCGGCGGGCGTATGTCGAAACCGCGCTTGCTGACCGGCCTGTACTTGCTGCGGGCGGTGGTGATTGCGCTGTTCCTGTGGGCGCCGGTGACGACAACCACGGCGTACCTGTTCGGCATGGCCATGGGGTTTCTGTGGCTGTCGACGGTGCCATTGACCAACGGCACCGTGGCGACCTTGTTCGGTGTACGAAATCTGTCCATGCTCGGTGGGATTGTTTTCCTGTTTCACCAGCTCGGTTCGTTTCTCGGCGGCTGGTTGGGCGGGGTGGTGTATGACCGAACCGGGAGCTATGACTTGATTTGGCAAGTGGCAATTCTCTTGAGTCTGCTGGCAGCTGCCCTGAACTGGCCGGTGCGTGAGCGGCCGGTGGCGCGTCTGCAGTCACAAATGAGTGCGGTATGAACAGTCTTTGGCCGCGAATCGCTGTAGCGGCCGTCTGCGCCATGCTGCTGGCGTTGTCGTGGTGGGGCTGGCATCAGGGCGGGCTGGCGCTGATGCAGTTGGGCATGGGTGCTTGCTAGTGAGCGGCGAGGGCGAGTAACTTCGTTTTTGACGACTTATCAAGGATGCACCTACATGCTGATGCGCTGGATTGCAGTCCCCGGGTTGCTGGTGGCAATTACGGGGCTGGCCCATGCGGGCGAGTGCCCGGAGCTGTTGCAAGGCTCATTGCAGAAGCTGCGCGCCAAGGAATCCATCGACCTGTGCCAGCGGTTTGAGGGTAAACCGCTAGTTGTGGTCAATACCGCGAGCCACTGCGGTTTCGCCCCGCAGTTCAAAAGCCTTGAGGCGCTCAATCAGCGCTTCAAGGGGCAGGGGCTGGAGGTGATTGGCGTTCCGTCCAACGATTTCAAGCAAGAATCCAAGGATACCGCCGAGACGGCCAAGGTCTGTTACGTGAATTACGGCGTGACCTTCACCATGACCGAACCGCAGGCTGTGCTAGGCGACGATGCAACGCACCTGTTCAAGGTCCTGGCCAAACAGACCAGCGCGCCGAAATGGAATTTCTACAAATACGTGGTTGATCGCAAGGGCAACGTCATCGCCAGTTTTTCCAGCCTGACCAAACCCGACGATCCCGAGTTCATTGCCGCGGTGGAGCAAGCCCTGGCTTCCCAGCCCTGATCAACGCCCACTAAAAAGCCCCGCCTCTGTAGCAGAGAGCGGGGCTTTTTTGATTCAGCCGGCGAGGGGTTCAGGCTCGCCGTGAATCATCAGAAGCGGTAGGTCGCGCCGAGACCGAAACCGTTCGCCGAGTTTTCATACTTGGCGTTGTAGCTCTGGCCACGGTCGTTGCTGTTGTTGACCTTGACCGACTGTTCGCGCAGGTACGAATACGCCACGTCGATGGTCAGGTCGTCGGTCGGGCTCCAGCCAGCGCCCAGGCTGAACGCCTTGCGATCGCCCGTCGGGATGCGCGGGGAACGGTCGACGTTGTTGGTCGGTGCCTGGTCAACGGACAGGCCGCCACGCAGTACCCATTGCTTGTTCAGCTGGTAGGACGCGCCGATGGCGTGAGCCCAGGTGTCGTGCCAGTTCTGTTCTTCGGTGATGGTGCCGAATTGGCCGTTCAGGACGGTTGGAACACCACTGTTTTCGACGGTGATTTCTTCCAGACGGCTCCAGCGAGTCCAGGTGCTGCCTGCGTAAAGAGTCCACTGGTCGTCGAGCTGGTGAGTGACCGAGAAGTCCACCGATTCAGGTGTGGTCAGGTCCAGCGACGCGTCGTATTTCTGATTCGGGTTCTGGCCGATCAGGCCCAGTACGTTGTAGTTGACCTTGGTGTTGCCTTCGAGCTTGTACTTCACTTTCGAGTGGTAGGTCAGGCCGACGCGAGTGCTGTCGGTCGCTTGAACCAGCACGCCGATGTTGTAGCCCAGCGCGGTGTCGTCACCGGTGATCTTGACATTGCCGTCTGGCGCGGCCTGGGTGATCGACAAGTTCGATTCCAGGGTGCCATCGATGCGGTTGATGGTCGGACCGAAGCCGATGGACACCTTGTCGTTGAAGGCGTAGCTGACAGTCGGTTGCAGGGTGACGATTTTGACTTCGCTCTTGCTGCCGAAATAGCGACCGGCAAAGTCGCTTTCGTAGTCGGTGACCAGACCGAACGGTGCGTACACGCCAATACCGAACGCCCACTGGTCGTCGATTGGTTTGACGTAATAGCCCATAGGTACGGCGATGAACGGCACCATGTCGCCATCATTGCTGCCGCCGTTCGGGAAGGAGCGAGCATCGCTGATGTCAGTGTGTGCGTCGATCATTGCAATACCGCCGGTGACTTGTTCGCGCTTGATGCGGGACATGCCGGCAGGGTTGCCAAAAATTGTACTGGCGTCATCGGCAGAGGAAGATCGCCCGGCAAAACCCGTACCCATACCGCTGATGCTTTGTTCGTTAACGGCGAAGCCACTTGCAAAGATCTGGGCGGATGCCAGGGTAACGGCGAGGCTAAGGGTGGTTTTGAGCATTACTTTTTTCATTATTCGAACTCGAGGTGATCACCGGGGCGAAAATTACCAACATTTTCGTCCCGGCGCTATAGGCTGTATGCCTTGATTTAGAGCGGTTTTGTAGGACAATCCGACCATGTTGACGTCCGATTGCACGATCTTGTGAAACTGGTGGGTCAGCAAGCGACCTGATTCAGGGGTGAAACACAGGTTTGCCAGGCGCTGGTGAAATCGCGCAGGCGTCCTTGAGGCTGAAAGGTCTGACGCCAGATGCGAGCCATGCCCAACAAGTCATTGGCGGCGGGGAGGGGAGTGTTCTGTTCTTCTACCAGAAGCCAGGCGATGGCAGTGGCGTAACGCAGGTTAACGGTCAATTCCAGGTGCGGCCCGCTGAGGAAGGCATGTTGGCTGGCCAATCCGCGGACCAGGCTCGCCCGTTCGGGGTCCAGTGCCAGGTAGTGATCCCAAAGTGCCTGGTGGCGGGGTTCGGCAATTCGGTACAGGCCGTGTCCACGGCGGTCGTGCAGGGCGGAGCCAAGGGCTGACTGACTGGCGGCGATGCCAAGCAGCAAGGATTCGGCAGTTGCGCYATGGCGTCCGAGGTAAATCAATGTCGGACGAATCACATAACGGCACAGTTCGCTGGCAGCGATACCCATAAAGCCCTCGAAACATGAAAGTAGGCGGCGATACCTGAAGGTAGCGTTGGCAGCGGTGGATCGAATCAGGCTCGCCGGAAGCGGAACAAGCCGCTTGAGTTGAAGTGTAGTGTCATATTCGCGCTGTAAAGGTCTGTTTTTAAAATATTTCCAGCTTCGAGTTATAACCGTTATATCGGTTAGTGCTTAGCGTCTGTGGGCGGAAAGAGAAATAACGGGCAATAAAAAGCCCCGCTTTTTGAGCAGGGCTTTTGGGTTTTTCAGTCTTTCTGGCGTCTCAGGCAATCAATGCCTGGCGAGTACGCTCGATCACGGCCTGCAGCGGTTCTGCGCTGGAGTATTGATCGGGGTACAGACGTTCGCTGTGACGAGCGATGCCGTGTTCATTGACCAGCGTGAAACTGAAGCAGCCTTTGCGAGCGGCCATGATCAGGCAGTTCATTGGTGCAAAAGCGTTGGTTAGGGTGCGGATTGCATCCTGGGTGTGGATTTGAGTAGTCATTATTTGGGTGTTCCTACAAGCGACACGGATAAGAGCCGTGCAAAATTAAAACGTTCCAGTGACGACGACCACCGTTGGTCGAACGAAGAACCCGACTGGAACAAAGCAGCCAGTTTGAAGCGCTGATAATTGGCGCGCTTGGGCTGGCAGGTAGGTACTTAGGAGGGCAGGCAACACATCAAGGGCAAAGGTTCTGGGCCCGGGGTGAAGATCCTGATCAATTTGCAGGCTGGTTCGGTCAGAGTAAGTGAGCTTCGCAACACCCTTCGCTTTGTTCGAAGGCTGTGTTGACGCAAGGTTTACCTGGAAACCATCGAGGTGGTCGATCCTGTTTTGTCGGTGGAGGCTTCTCTTGAGGGAAGGCTGACCGCGAGGATTTGTTCGACCAGAATTGACTTTCAGCTTGGTACTAACGCCGCGGATACTAACGGATTGAATTTGAGAATGGAAGTGTGTTAGCAAAAAAGAAAAATCAATCTGGGCTGCGCGCTCTGAAATTGCTTACATTCCGACCGGTGGGTGTGGTCGTTCATCGGAACGCGATATGCCTGGACCAAGGGTTTTCCCGGGTTATCCCCAAAACTGGTGCAAAAACGTGCCGAAAAAGTGCGTCGATATAACCGCCTCGAAGGTACTTGTGCACATAAGTTGCGCAGACTGTAACCCCACTGTCATTCAGGCCTCGGCCGTAGTGGGTGCCTGTATTGAAAATTTAAGTCAATGAAAAACATCGCTTTTTTTTACTGGTGAAAAAATCGTCAGTTTGACTGCGAGCCCCGTCCCACTGGGCTTTGCGCGTGTTCAAGGGCGGTTGTCCACTGAGTTATCCACAGCTTCTGTGGATTGTCCCGAGCGCTTGCTCTAGGACGGGCGTGCCGGGTTTATTTAGGCTTTACCTGTAGGAAAAAAAGAGTAGAGTTGCGCGCCTTCCGATCTGTCCCACAGTGCTTTATGAAGTTTCGCTCAGTACCAATCGCTGCTACCCCCACATCCCCCAATGTTGCCCCGCCCAAACGCTTTTCGATGCGCGTGGCCGAGTGGCTGCTGGACAGTCCACGTCTCGGGGATAACCCCAACATCAAGCACTTCGCCGGACGCTTGCTCAAGCAGCCTGCCCGTGAAGGTGTCGTGGCCGCGCAAAGCCGCCTCGGACAACTGATGTGCCGCGAATGCGGCAATGCGCGTGACCGGCGCATTGGTCAGGATCTGTTGCGCCAGGCGGCGCGAGCAGGGGACGCGCGCGCCCAACAGGAACTGGGGCTGACCGAAGACTGAGCTGTCCAAGTCTGGTTGCCTTGGTTAACCTTCAAGCTTTATCTCATCGGCAGGAATCCCTATGGCTATGGACTTGACCAGCCTCTTACTCGGTCTGGCGGGCGCTGGTCTGCCGTTGCTGGTACTGGCCTGGCAAATTCAGCGCCGTGCGAGCGTCTCGCAAGCCGGGGTGGCGCTGCTGGAGGAGCGGCTGGCCATGGCGCAGTTGGCGCAGGACGGTTTGAATGCGCAACTCGATGCCAGTCGCGATGAAATCGGTGATCTGAGCCAGGCTAACGCCGCCAGGCAGGCAGACCTCGCCGCTGCGCGCCGTGAAGTCGAACTGCTGCAAATCGAACGCGACGATGCCCGTGATGCGGCTCATGCCTGGAACATTGAGCGCGCCGGTAAAGAAGCTGAGCTGCGTCGCCTGGACACGCAGGCGGCTTCACTCAGCGCCGAGCTGCGCGAGCAACAGGAAAGCCATCAGCAGCGCCTCAGCGATCTGCAAGGTTCGCGAGATGAGCTGCGAGCGCAGTTCGCCGAGCTGGCGGGCAAGATTTTTGACGAGCGGGAGCAACGCTTTGCCGAAACCAGTCAGCAGCGACTGGGCCAGTTGCTCGATCCTTTGAAAGAACGCATTCAGTCCTTCGAAAAGCGCGTCGAGGAAAGTTATCAGGCGGAAGCTCGCGAGCGTTTCTCGCTGGCCAAGGAACTGGAGCGCCTGCAACAGTTGAACCTGCGCCTGAGTGACGAAGCCACCAACCTGACCCGCGCCCTCAAAGGGCAGAAAACCCAGGGCAACTGGGGCGAGCTGATTCTTGAGCGAGTGCTTGAACACGCCGGTCTGGAGAAGGGCCGTGAATACCAGACCCAGGTCAATCTCAAAGGCCCGGACGGTGAGCGCTTCCAGCCGGATGTGATTATTTACCTGCCGGGCGACAAGCAGGTGGTGGTCGACTCCAAGGTCAGTCTGACGGCTTATCAGCAATACGTGGCGGCCGAAGACAACGCCATTGGCGAGATCGCCATCAAGCAGCACGTACTGTCGCTACGTAATCACGTCAAAGGCCTGGCCGGCAAGGATTACAAACGGCTCGACGGCTTGCACAGCCTGGATTTCGTGTTGCTCTTCGTGCCTATCGAAGCGGCGTTTTCCGCCGCCTTGCAGGCGGAGCCGACGCTGTTCCAGGAGGCGTTCGACCGCAACATCGTGATCGTCAGCCCCACCACGTTATTGGCCACGCTGCGGGTCATCGATAGCCTGTGGAAACAGGAGCGCCAGAGCCAGAACGCCCGGGAAATCGCCGAGCGTGCTGGGTGGCTGTATGACAAGTTCGTGTTGTTTATTCAGGACCTGGACGAAGTCGGCAATCGCTTGCAGCAACTGGACAAAGCCTACAGCTCTGCGCGCAACAAGCTGACAGAAGGTCGCGGGAATCTGGTCAGTCGCAGCGAGCAGCTGAAGTTGCTTGGCGCGCGAGCCAGCAAGAGCTTGCCGGCAGACTTGCTGGAGCGGGCGATGACCGATGTGGATGGCTTGGTCGAACTGCCGGAATAATCCGAAAAGCATCGCGAGCAGGCTCACTCTTACATGAATTGCGCAAAACCCTGTGGGAGCGAGCCTGCTCGCGATGGCGGCAGTTGCCTCCCTACAAGACTAAAACCTGCTGCGCTACAACGGCAAATGCCGACTCAACAATGCCCGTAACGCCGCCGGTTTCACCGGTTTGGTCAAGTAATCCAGGCCCGCCGCATGCACTTGCGCCACCGTCTCTGGCCGGCCATCGGCGCTGATCACCACCCCCGGTACCGGTTCGCCCAGTTGAGTGCGCAACCACGCCATCAGCTCGGTCCCGGTTTCGCCATGGTCCAGGTGGTAATCCACCAGCGCCAATTGTGGACGCATACCGTTGTTGAGCAGCGCTGCACATTCCTCTCGGTTACGCGCCGTCCAGACGTGGCATCCCCAGCGTGTCAGCAGGCTATTCATGCCGATCAGGATGCTGTCTTCATTATCGATGCACAGCACTTGCGCGCCGCTCACCGCATGGCCGTTAATTTCGGTGGTCTGTGTCGGCGCCACGGTTTGTGCCTGGGCCAGCGGCACATTGACGCTGAACACACTGCCGCGCCCCGGCCAGGAACGTACGCGCAAGGTGTGACCCAAAACGCGACACAAGCCATCGGCAATCGCCAGGCCCAACCCCAAGCCTTTCTCGGCGCGGGTCTGGTGGCTGTCCAGGCGTTTGAATTCTTCGAAAATCACCTGCAGTTTATCCTCCGCAATCCCGGGCCCCCGGTCCCAGACCTCCAGGCACAGTTCACCTTTGCGCCGCCGAACGCCGAGCAACACCGGCCCTTTGGCATAGCGGAACGCATTGGTCAGGAAGTTTTGCAGGATCCGTCGCAGCAGTTTGATGTCGCTGTCGACCCGTAACGTGCTGCCCCGAACACGGAAGGTCAGCCCTTGTTCCTGAGCCAGCGCCTTAAACTCGGCACCGAGGGTGTCGAACAGTTCGTTGAGCGCGAAAGGCTTGGTGTCGGGGTTGATCTTGCCGTTTTCCAGGCGGGAAATGTCCAGCAGGTCGCTGATCRAGTCCTCTGCCGAGCGCAACGAGCTGTCTAGGTGATGGACCAGTTTTTGCGCCTCGCCGGACAAGCCATCGTCTTGGTGGGACAACGCTGCGGAGAACAGGCGCGCGGCGTTTAGCGGTTGCATCAGGTCATGGCTGACGGCCGCCAGAAAGCGGGTTTTYGACTGGTTGGCGGACTCGGCGGTGCCCTTGGCTTCGGTCAACGCGACGTTGAGTTGCGACAGTTCGTGAGTGCGCTCGGCCACCCGCTGCTCCAGGCCCTCGTTGGCTTCGGTCAGCGCTTGTTCGGCTTCGCGGAACGCGGTGATGTCAGTGAAACTCATGACGAAACCACCCCCGGGCATCGGGTTGCCGATCAGCTCGATCACCCGCCCGTTGGGGAACAGTCGTTCAGAAGTATGGGCGCGGCCCTGGCGCATCCAGTGCAGACGGCGGGCCACATGCACTTCGGCTTCGCCGACGCCGCACAAGCCGCGCTCAGCGTTGTAGCGAATAATGTCGGCAATCGGCCGGCCGACGCTGATCAAACCGTCCGGGTAGTTGAACAGTTCCAGATAACGCCGGTTCCAGGCCACCAGTTTTAGTGACTGGTCGACCACGCTGATGCCCTGGGTGATGTTTTCGATAGCGCCTTGCAGCAGCGCGCGGTTGAACTGCAACACTTCCGAGGCCTCGTCGGCGATCCGCACGACATCCTCCAACTGCATTTCCCGACCTTCGATGGCGGCTTTCACCACCGCGCGCGTCGAGGACGCGCCGAGCACCCCCGCCAGCAAGCGTTCGGTGTGGGCGATCCATTCACCGTCGGCGTTTTGATTCGGGTTGAAGCCTTTGCCCTGGCGGTAAGCGAAACGGATGAAGCTCTGTCGCGCCCGTTCTTCGCCGACGAATCGGGCGGCCAGTTGCAGCAGATCGTTGATTTGCACCGCCAGCATCGACCGGGCGCTGGGGCGTGCGCTGATTTCCTGACCGATGAAACGACCCGCCTGCCAGTGCTCTGACACCCGCGTGCGCGACAACACCGATACCCAGGCAAACAGTGTGAAGTTGCCCGCCAGCGACAGCACCACGCCTTGGGTCAGCGGGGTGATCGGCAGGTTCAACGGATTGCTGTGTAACCAGGCCAGGCCAGGGAAGCTGTCCAGCGCCAAGCCGAGGCCACGGGCAGCAATCGGCAAGACCAGCGTGTAAAACCACAGGAATGTCCCGGCGGCGAGGCCGGCAAATACGCCACGACGGTTGGCCTGCTTCCAATACAGCGCGCCGAGCATGGCCGGGGCCAGTTGCGTCACGGCGGCGAAGGCGATCTGGCCGATGGTGGCCAGGCTGGCGGTCGAGCCCAGCAGGCGATAACTGACGTAGGCCAGCAGCAAAATCACCACGATGCTCACGCGGCGCACCGAGAGCATCCAATGACGAAACACTTCGAACGGCCGCTCGGCGTTGTTGCGTCGCAGCAACCACGGCAAGAGCATGTCGTTGGAGACCATGGTCGACAGCGCCACGCTGGCGACAATCACCATGCCGGTCGCCGCCGAGGCGCCGCCGATAAACGCCAGCAAGGCGAGGGCAGGGTGAGACTGGGCCAGTGGCAAACTGATGACGAACGAGTCCGGCAACACCGAGCTGGGCAGCATCATCTGACCGGCGAGGGCGATCGGTACAACAAACAACGCCGCCAATGCCAGGTAGGCCGGGAACACCCATTTGGCCAGGCGCAAATCCTGAGGATCAATGTTTTCCACCACCGTCACGTGGAACTGCCGGGGCAAGCAGATGATCGCCATCATCGCGACGCCCGTCTGCACCACCATCGAGGGCCAGTTGATGGTTTCCTTCCAGTACGCCTCGAGGCGGGGGGCGAGCATGGCCTGGTTGAACAGATCGTCGAAACCGTCATACAGGCCGAACGTGACGAACGCGCCGACAGCGAGAAACGCGAACAGCTTGACCAATGACTCAAACGCAATTGCCAGCACCATGCCGCGATGGTGTTCCGTGGCATCAAGGTTGCGGGTACCGAAGACAATGGTGAACAGCGCCAGTACCAGCGACACAATCAGCGCCGTGTCCTGGGCGCGAACTCCCATGGCGTCGGCACCCGCGCCAATCAGCAAATTCACCCCGAGCACGATGCCCTTGAGCTGCAGGGCGATGTAGGGCAACACGCCGACCAGGCAGATCAGCGCCACCACCACCGCCAGCGACTGGGATTTGCCGTAGCGGGCAGCGATAAAGTCGGCGATGGAGGTGATGTTTTCCTGCTTGCTGATCATCACCATTTTTTGCAGGACCCACGGTGCACACACCAGCAGCAGGATCGGCCCGAGGTAGATCGGCAGGAAAGACCAGAGCTGTTCSGCYGCCTGGCCCACSGCGCCAAAGAATGTCCARCTGGTGCARTAGACMGCCAGCGACAGGCTGTACACCCACGCGCGCACGCGCGGCGGCAACGGCGTGCTGCGACGGTCACCGTAAAAGGCGATGGCGAACATGATGGCCATATAGGCCAGGGCGACGGCGGCGATCAGCCCGCTGGACAGCGACATGGGAACTCCAGACAAAAGACAACCGGGACTCCCGCCCGGTCAGACAGTCTCGCACGACCGCCGTGGTTAGTCAGTGTCGACCAAGGTCGTGGCGTGGTGGGGTGTCGCAGGCGGTGTGTCAGCGATTTTTGAAAGTCTGTGGCGCAGAGGTGCGTTGATCGCTAGCCTTGGCCTCGCCATTTATTTCCACGGACCGCCCCATGAAGATCATCCGCAGCAAATCCTTCACCGCTGATCGCGCTTGGGGCGCGCTGGACATTGCCAACATGAACGGCATCACCACCCGTTTGCACTGGACGGACCAGCCTTACAAATGGCACGTCAACGATGGCCAGGAAGTGTTCGTGGTACTGGATGGGCAGGTGCAGATGCGTTATCGCGAAGAGGGCATCGAGAAGGAAGCACTGCTGGACGTCGGCGACATCTTTTATGCGTCCGTTGGCACCGAGCATGTGGCGCTTCCGCAGGGCGCGGCGCGGATACTGGTGATCGAATCAGAAGGCAGCGTCTGAGGGTATATCTGTAAAACAGATAACTTATAGAGATATTACCCGTTATATAGATATTCGATTCGGTTCTACCATGGACTCTACCTCACAGGAGGACAGGAGTTCGCCATGACATGCACTAGCAGCATCAAAACCGGCATCAAACCGTTCAGCCATTTGCAGCACCCGCGTGAAGTCATCCGTCAATTCACGCCCAACTGGTTCGCCGCGACCATGGGTACCGGAGTGCTCGCGCTGGCGCTGGCGCAATTACCCCTCACCATGCCCGGTTTGCGTGTGTTCGCCGAAGGGTTGTGGCTGTTCAATATTTTCCTGTTCGTGGTGTTCACCGCCCTGTACGCGGCCCGCTGGGTGTTGTTCTTTGACGAGGCCCGGCGAATTTTCGGCCATTCCACGGTGTCGATGTTCTTCGGCACTATTCCCATGGGGCTCGCGACCATCATTAACGGTTTTCTGGTGTTTGGCCTGCCACGTTGGGGCGATGGCGTGATTCATGTCGCCGAAATGCTCTGGTGGCTGGATGTGGCGATGTCTATGGCGTGCGGCGTGCTGATTCCCTACATGATGTTCACCCGTCAGGAACACAGCATCGATCAGATGACCGCCGTTTGGCTGTTGCCGGTGGTGGCAGCAGAAGTCGCCGCTGCCAGCGGTGGTTTGCTGGCGCCGCACTTGGCGGATGCCCATTCGCAACTGGTGGTGCTGGTGACGAGTTATGTGCTGTGGGCCTTTTCCCTGCCGGTAGCCTTCAGCATTCTGACGATCCTGTTGCTGCGCATGGCCCTGCATAAACTGCCCCACGAAAACATGGCCGCCTCTAGCTGGCTGGCATTGGGGCCGATTGGTACCGGGGCGCTGGGCATGTTGCTACTGGGGGCAGACGCGCCGACCATCTTCGCCGCCAACGGCCTGCCGGGCATTGGTGAAATCGCCGCTGGCCTGGGGCTAGTGGCCGGGATCACGCTGTGGGGCTTTGGTTTGTGGTGGATGCTGATCGCGGTGCTGATTACCTTGCGTTACCTGCGCGGCGGCATCCCGTTCAACCTCGGTTGGTGGGGGTTTACCTTTCCACTGGGGGTCTACTCGCTGGCCACGTTGAAACTGGCCAGCACCTTGAACCTGTCCTTTTTCAGTGTCTTTGGCTGCGTGCTGGTGGCGTTGCTGGCGGTGATGTGGCTGATCGTTGCCCGCCGGACGCTGCAAGGCGCGTGGCGCGGCGAACTGTTTGTGTCGCCGTGCATTGCAGGATTAAAGAAATAACCTGCAAAGATTAGGTAGTGTGTGGCCTGGACCGAGGTTCGACATTCCAATCTCGGTATCAACGCCACTCGCTACCCAACATCAGGGACACATGGAAGATGAGTCACCCCTCACAGTTCACTTTGCTGCGCACCCGGCGCTTCCTGCCGTTTTTCGTGACACAGTCCCTCGGGGCGTTCAACGACAACCTCTTCAAGCAGTCGTTGATCCTCGCGATTCTGTACAAGCTGACTATCGACGGTGACCGCTCGATCTACGTCAACCTCTGCGCGCTGCTGTTCATCCTGCCGTTCTTTTTGTTCTCGGCACTGGCCGGGCAGTTCGGTGAGAAGTTCGCCAAGGACCGTCTGATCCGTCTGATAAAACTCGGCGAAATCGTCATCATGACGGTCGGCGCGGTCGGTTTCATCTTTAACCATCTGTCGTTGATGCTGGTGGCGCTGTTCGCCATGGGTACCCACTCGGCGCTGTTCGGGCCGGTGAAGTATTCGATCTTGCCCCAGGCCCTGCGCGAAGAAGAGCTGGTCGGCGGCAACGGGCTGGTGGAGATGGGCACCTTCCTGGCGATTCTCGCCGGGACCATCGGCGCCGGGATCATGATGTCGTCCAGTCGCTACGCGCCCATCGTCTCCAGCGCGATCATTGGTGTTGCCGTGCTCGGCTACCTGGCCAGTTGCAGCATTCCACGAGCGGCGGCTTCTTCACCGCAAATGCGCCTGAACTGGAATATTTTCAGCCAGTCCTGGGTCACCTTGAAGCTGGGTCTGGGGCAGACCCCGGCAGTGTCGCGTTCGATTGTCGGCAACTCATGGTTCTGGTTTGTCGGGGCGATTTACCTGACGCAAATCCCGGCCTATGCCAAAGAGTGGATGCACGGCGACGAAACCGTGGTGACGCTGATTCTGACGGTGTTCTCGGTAGGCATCGCGCTCGGCTCGATGCTCTGTGAAAAGCTCTCCGGACGCAAAGTCGAGATTGGCCTGGTGCCGTTCGGCTCGTTCGGCCTGACCGTGTTTGGCCTGCTACTGTGGTGGCATTCCGGCGGTATTCCAGACAGCGTGACGGGCCATGGCTGGGTCGAAGTCCTCGGGTTTGGTCACACCTGGCTGTTGTTGATCGACATCCTTGGCTTGGGGATCTTCGGTGGTTTCTACATCGTGCCGCTGTATGCGCTGATCCAGTCGCGCACCGCCGAGAACGAGCGGGCGCGAGTGATTGCCGCCAACAACATTCTCAACGCGCTGTTCATGGTGGTGTCGGCGATTGTCTCGATCATCTTGCTGAGCCTGGTCAAACTGTCGATTCCGCAGCTGTTCCTGGTGGTGTCGCTGCTGAACATCGGCGTCAACGCCTACATCTTCAAGATCGTCCCCGAATTCAGCATGCGCTTCATGATCTGGCTGCTCAGCCACTCCATGTACCGCGTGCAGCACCGCAATCTGGAGCTGATTCCCGATGAAGGCGCGGCGCTGCTGGTATGCAACCACGTGTCCTTTGTCGATGCGCTGCTGATTGGCGGCGCAGTGCGTCGGCCGATTCGCTTTGTGATGTACTACAAAATCTACAACCTGCCGGTACTGAACTTTATCTTTCGCACGGCCGGGACGATTCCGATAGCGGGGCGTCAGGAAGACATTCAAATCTACGAAAGCGCCTTCAAGCGAATTGCGCAGTATCTGAAGGACGGCGAGTTGGTGTGCATCTTCCCGGAAGGCAAGTTGACCGCTGACGGTGAGATAAACGAATTCAAGGGTGGGTTGACGCGGATTCTTGAGGAGACACCGGTGCCGGTCATTCCGCTGGCATTGCAGGGGTTGTGGGGGAGTTTTTTCAGCCGCGATCCGGACAAGGGGCTGTTTCGTCGGTTGTGGTCGCGGGTGACGTTGGTGGCGGGGCCGGCGGTGGCGGTTGAGGCGGCGGAGCCTGCACAGTTGCAAGCGTTGGTCGGCGAGTTGCGCGGGGCATTTAGATAGTTGGTGAATGTACCGGCCTCATCGCGGGCAAGCCCGGCTCCCACAGGTTTTGTGTTGTTCCACAAATTGTGTGAACTCCATAATCC
>NZ_JBFUKU010000118.1:0-16032 GCF_056400685.1 Pseudomonas sp. P5_A12
CCCTGCTCGACTCCCGGCAGGCTCGACTTGCCGCCGCGTGCAAGGAAATCGCCGACTGGGTCGATCATCAAGGGGGACACCCGACAGCCCTCAGAATTCGCGATCGGCTAAACGACATCGAAAAAGACACCCCCCTGATTCGAAACACACTGTCGTCTTTAAAACCTGTCGACCCACCGCTCCCACGGTTCAGATGAGTCGATTCGGACACGCTTCGCAAGAACAGGGCCTGTCTCAGGCCCTCTGAACGGAGAATTCATCTTCACCGGTTTTGCGTATGTCCGTAGATCTGCTGTTGCCCCCCAACCCGGCCTGATACCGGGTTTTTTCGACACTTCTTTCACCTCACATTGACAACCCACGACCTATAGTCAGTCACTCCTTTGAAGAATTACCTAGGTCTGCCCGCATGCAGGCCTTTTTTTTGCCCGCCAGGAAGTCAGCGAACGCTAGCGTTTGCGGGGGGTCAAACGATCACACGTCGCGAAGGAGACGTTCCATGGTCACCCACTTCAAAGTCAGCGGGCACTTGGCCTGCGGTCACAAAGGCAGCAACCTTACGTCCACCCAAGAACTGAACCGTGTGAAATGCAGAAGTTGCCGAAACACCGACGCGTACAAGGAAGCGCGCAAGGCCCAGCGCAATGCAGCGCGCCGTGCTGCACGCAAAGCCAAAGCCACTCACACCGCCAATGACTGGCGCTCAGCCTGGACCGAGCGGCTTGTCGCCATGCCCGGTCTGCAAAGACTGCCTCGCGGTTTTACCGGACAGCCTTTTGTTTAGAAGGCTCAATCAACAGCTGGGTCGACGTCGCTCGACCCACTGCTGATCAATGACCCAGCTGAATGCTGGCTCGCGGGCCGCATGATTTCTGCGAGCGACATGCGCTTGAACGCTTCGACCAATCGCCGCCCCTCTGCAGGCGCGCAGGTAATGGCCAGTCGCATGGTCGCCTCACCCATTTGCCAGATCAGAAAAGCCGCATCAGCGACTTGCTGGGCGTCACTGTCTGGAAACACCCGAAGCATCGCATCGGCCAGTAACCTGCCTGCCACACGACTCTCCTGTAGTTCCAACGCCAGCAGTTGCTTGTCGGCCTGCATTCCAGACCAGATATCACGCATCACCKGCTCTGCCTGAACGATGTCGTAATACTGCTCGAGCAAGTCCGAATACGCCTCGCGCAACCCTTGTGCGTCCTGGACCGCCCCTAGTGCCGCTTCTATACACCGGCGACTCTCGGCGTTATAGCGCTCGGCCAGCGTGCGGATCACAGAGCTCTTGTCTGGAAAGTACTGATAAAGCGATCCGATCGAAATCTCCGAGCGTTCGGCAATTTCACTCATCTTTAACGAATCGCTGCCCTTGGTCGCGATCAGCTGCGTCGCTACGGCCAGTATTCGCTCTTGTCGCTCGCGACTGCGTTGTTGCGTGGGGTTGCGCCGGGACGGCTCTGAAAAGGGCTGTTCGCGCCCGGTGATGACTTTCTTCGGCACTGCATTTCCCCGATCAATAACGTGACATGCACTCACCTTAGCACTGCACAAAAACACACCCAAGGGAGTAGTGGCCGTACGTCGGTTTACTCCCGCATGTTGGTTGACGGCTGAATATGAGCGTTTATCATCTTTTTAACGTGAGCAATACTCACATTAACCGATGGAGATGAACGCGATGAACACGCAAGGCACCCTCCTCATTCTCGGAGCAACTGGTAAAACAGGAAGCAGGATTACTCAACGTCTAAAAGCTGCGGAACTGCCCGTGCGCCTTGGATCCCGCCGGGAAAATCCCCCCTTCGACTGGGAGGATCAGTCCACTTGGCAAGCATCGCTTGATGGCGTTCAAGCTGTTTACATTTCCTACCAACCGGACATTGCCGTTCCGGGCGCCGTCGAAACGGTTCAGGCATTTACCGACTTGGCTGTTCAAAGCGGCGTCGGCAAACTGGTGCTGCTATCCGGACGCGGAGAGGCCGAAGCGGAACAGGCCGAGCGCATTATTCAGAACAGCGGCATCGACTGGACCATCCTTCGTTGCAGCTGGTTCTTCCAAAACTTCAGTGAGGGGCATTTTCTGCAGCCCCTCCTTCAGGGTGAACTGGCGCTTCCCGTCGGCAACATCGCAGAGCCTTTCGTCGATGTGGAAGACATTGCCGAGATAGCAGTCCAGGCGCTATCCCTACCTGGACACGCAGGTCAGCTATATGAATTGACCGGGCCACGGGCGCTGACGTTTGCTGATGCAGTCGATGAGATCGCTCAAGCGGCCGGTCGTGATATCCGCTTCGTCGGCGTACCGCCGGATACCTATCGAAATGAGATGGAGCAGGCACAACTTCCAGACCAGTTGATCGATCTTGTGCTGTACCTCTTCACAACGGTGCTCGATGGTCGTAACACCCCACTGACCGATGGCGTCCAGCGCGCACTCGGTCGGCCCGCACGAGACTTTGGCGATTATGTTCGGCGCACCGTCGCTACGGGAGTCTGGCAAAACCAGGATTGAAATCGGTGAGCATCGTCTATCAAAAATTGCGGAACAGAAACGACAAAGGCCTGCATGAGAAAACTCATGCAGGCCTTTGATATATATGGTGCCGAAGCCGGAATCGAACCGGCACGCCCTTACGAGCGGGGGATTTTAAATCCTCCGACTGGTGATTGCTTGAAAAAGCAGGTGGATGGGTTTAAGCGCACTGGAGGGAAATTGTTTGGCGCAGTGACCTAACTTGTACCTCCATAGTAAAAACGACGCCCTCTTCAAAGGAGGGCGCCGTTTTTGGTTTAAAGCCTTAAACCACGCCGACGAAATCGCTCGCTGTCAGGGCGACATGCCCGACCAGATCAATTTGGAAATCGGCGCCATTACCGCTGTTGACATTGCCCTCCACATACGTGTGATCAACCCCGCCGACATTGGCGAAGTGGTACTTCAATTGCGCTTGGTTACTGAACTCAGTGCCGACGCCATTCCACTCGCCGAGAAAGGCAAAGTCCTGATTACCGGCGGAACCTACGCCGGAGGTCCGGGCATCGATCAGCGACAGATCGATGTGGTCAGCTCCCTGCGCAAAGTCGGTGATCACATCACGGCTTGCGGTCGAAGTGCCGGAGTCGTTCATTGCGCTGAACATAAAGATGTCCGCCCCCGCCCCACCGGTCAATATGTCGCGATTGCCATTGCCGGTCAGCGTATCGGCGCCGCCTCCACCGCTGAGGGTGTCGATGCCGCCTTGCCCGGACAGGGCATTGTTGGCGTTATCGCCGGTCAAGCTGTTGGTACCGTTGCTGCCGAGAACATTCTCGATGCCGCTCAAGGTGTCGTTACCGGTTTGCGAACTGCTTGCCAGGCCAGTAGACAGGTTGACCGTGGTGTTGGCAGAGACCCCCGACAGGTCGTAGGTATCGGTGTCGCCACCACCGTCGTAGCTGTCATTGCCGTCATTGGCCGACGCCCGGAAGGTGTCGTTGCCAAGACCACCAAACAGGCTGTCCAGGCCTTGCCCACCGACCAGGATGTCGTCACCGCTGCCACCGTCCATCCAGTCGTTGCCGCCCTGGCCTTRCAACAGGTTGCTGACGCCGTCGCCCTTGATGTGATCGTTGCCAGAACTGCCGGTGACGTTCTCGATGCCCGTCAGGGAGTCATTGCCGGTCTGGGTGCTGGTTGACGTGCCGACAAGCAAATCGACCGTGGCCGACGCCGATGTGGCCGATAAGTCATAGGTGTCGGTGCCTGTGCCGCCGTCATATTGGTCATTACCGTCGTTCAGCGATGCCAGCAGCGTATCGTTGCCTGCCTCACCAAAGACGGTGTCGTTGCCGGCCAGGCCGCTAAGTCGGTTGTTGCCGCTATTGCCATGGATGACGTTGTCCAGCCCGTTACCCGTGCCGTTACTGTTGTTCGCCCCCACCAAGGTCAGGTTCTCGACGTTGGCACCCAGGGTGTAGCTGACCGAGGACATAACCGTGTCTGTGCCTTCGTTCAGACTTTCCTGAACCGCATCGCCATTGGCATCCACCCTGTAAGTGTCGTTGCCCGCGTTACCCCGCATCGTGTCGTTACCGCTGCCGCCGTCCAGCAAGTCGGAACCCAGCCCGCCGCTGAGGACGTCATTGCCCGAGTAGCCCATCAGGATGTCCTGATAGTTGGTGCCATTGAGCGTGTTGCTCAAGAAGTTGGTGCCTTCGATGAAGCGCCCTACCGCTTCCGAAGGGTCGGACGTCAGTTGTTCCACTGTGCCGTTGTTGTCGGTGTACGTGGTGATGACCCGTAACTGCTGGCCGAACTGCGCCGAGGTGGGCGCAAAGGTCGAAGCATTCGCCCCGGCAATACCGATCCAGGCCGCGCCCACCAGTGCTTGCCATTGGAAGGTGAACCCGCTTGGCCCTGGCAAGCCGTCGGCGTCCTGTATGGTCGAGGTATTGGCGGTCAGCCGGTATTGAGCCGGCACCGGACGGCCAGGTGTGGTCGGCGCAGTGGCAAACCCCGACAGCACCGCATTGCCGGTTGGCAGACTGTTGGTGATGTTCAGGTTGACTGTGCGGTCGGCGAAGCGCAGTTTTTCAATGCCAGTCACGATATCGGTGCCATCGACATTCGCCGCGCCGCCCCGCAAATCCACCACTTTGAACGCCGTGATCAACTCGCCACCCGGCCGGGTGTCGGTGAACTTGGTGATGCTGTAGTCGGCAAAATTGCCACTGTACAGCGCTTCATCGGCTGCGCCGTCGGCCGTGCCTGGGGCTGCGTGGTTGTCACCCAAAATGAAGTCCGGACGGGTCGCTTGCAGGCCAGTAAAGTGCTGAGCGAACCCCTGACTGGCGAGCAAGTGATTCAGATCGGCGAGTTTGATCGAATCGCCTACGATTACGTCATTCGCGCCATTACCCTGGGAAACATCATCGCCACTGCCGCCTATCAACCAGTTTTCTGTGGCATTACCGATCAGCCCAGCCAGAGGGTTGGCCGCAGTCGTCGTGTTTGCACGACTATCGCTGAAGCGTGAACCGATCAAACCCTCAATGTCTGCCAGCATGGCGTTGAACGGCTGGAACAGCACAGCGGTGCCTGGCGCCGCCACGATATTCTGATTGTTAAGGTCTGCCGCCGCATCCAGGACAATGTTCACATCGCTGAAGGCCGCGATGTCGAACCCCACGTCACCGATGGCTTCATCACCGTCACCTTGACCCGGAGCGCCACCCAGGCCAGGCAACAGAATGTCGTCACCGACACCTCCAAACTCCTGGTCACCAGTGGAACCGCCGGAAATAATGTCATCACCGTCCTCACCGAACAGAGTGTCCGGGCCGTCGCCACCGTAGATCTCGTCGTTACCATCACCGGCATGCACAAGATCAGTGTCGCCGCCGGCGTCGATGTAGTCATTGCCAGCGCCACCGTACAACTCGTCGATCCCGGCTTCACCGTAGAGGTGATCGTTACCGTTACCGCCAATCACCACATCGAGGGCACCTGCGCTGGTCCCGGCATAGATGGTGTCGTCCCCTTCCCCGCCATCGAGGAAGTCTTCGATATCACCGCCGTAGATCACATCGTTGCCGTCACCGCCATAGATATGGTCAGCACCGGCCTTGCCGTCGAGGATGTCATCGCCACCTTCGCCATAGATCGTATCGTCGCCATCGCCAGCGTCGAGCCAGTCGTTGTAGTCGGTGCCAGACAATACTTCGTGCGAGTTGTAGCCCACTGCCGCAGTGCCATCAGGGTTCTCGCCCTGGTCCGGACGGTAGTCACGGATATAGGTTTGAGCAGTATGCGTTTCCGGACTGGTCAGGCTGACCAGCAAGCCGTTACCGCCAATCCCGCCCGCGCCACCGGTTGAGTAAACGCCGACATGGTTCGCCGCAATCAGCGCGCCGTATTTGTGCTCGCTCTTGTACGCCGTCGCACTGGCGCCGGAGTCGGTGTTGCTCAGTTCGATGTAGCTGTCGGCGTATCCGAATACATCACCGGCCAGGTGCCGGGCATCGGTGGTGCGTTCAATGATGTCCTTGAATTGCTCGGTCACTACCTGTTCGTTGAGGTTGGTCATCGCCGGCAAGCCGAGGTCGAGGCGGAATAGGTAATAGAAACGGTCGCCATCCATCAACCGTTCCATCTGATCCTCGAAGATAGCGTTGAAGGTTGTGCCCAGCTGCCCGGTGTAGACGTGTTTTTCCGCGAGGCCACCAATCCACAGATCAATCGCGTTGTAGCCGTCATAACCGGCCACATGATTGCCGTTGGCATCTGCCGCACCGGAAAGGAAATAGGCCGCCTCTTCAGCCGTGACGCTGCCACCGGCATAGTTGGTGGTAACACCTGAGGTATCGGCATCGATGATGGCTTGGGCATGGGCCACGTCACCATCAAATGAATAGGCAGCGATGAAGTTCACCAGTGACTCGGGGTGAATCATGTTGTTGGCGAAGTCACTCCAACTGGTATAGGGCGTCAAGCCATCCACGATCAGGTTCGTGTGATGCTGCGCACCTGCCGGTGATGCCCTCTCCTCGATGAGCGCATCGTGAATCTGCTGACGCGCCTGGTTCAGTGTAGGCAGGCCCAAGTCGCGACCACGAGCCAGGTTGATGGTCGCCAAGTCCAGCGGTTGACCGAGCAAGCCTTGTTGCAGGGCCGGGGTCACGAATTCGTCGATTTCGTTGCTGATCTGCCGGGTCATGCCCAAGGCAATGGCTGTCGGCCCCACCTCGGCAAAACCGCCGGGGTTGAGAAAAGCCTGCTCCAGTGCGTAGTGGGTGATTGCACCGGTCAGGTCGTAGCCACCACTGGCATTTTTTTCCAGCGCATCGATGGTTTCGCGCAGTTGCGAGTGGCCGAAACGAAACGCGGCCTGGCCATACTCCAGCGAAATATTGGCGTTAATGCCCGAGTCATAGGTCACAAACTCTGGCAAATCCGGGGTAATCAAACGCGCGTACTGGTCGATCGCAACGTGCTGGTATTCCATTTCCACCGTCAACTTGGCGGCGTAGAACAGTTTGTCCTGATCCCAGGACACGGTGACGCCATCGGCCAGTGTGAAATTGCCGTTGGCATCGTTGTAAAAACCGCCGCTGCCGTTGCTCACCTGGACCTGCCAGTTGTGCCGCACATTGACGTCTGTCTGCCCCAGCACCTCGTTCTGCAGGTTGATCAGCTGCACGTTGTGGTCTTCATGGAAGACGTGGTGAATGGCGGTGAGGCCGAAGTTTTCGTTCACCCGACCATCACCGGCAATGTAGTGATCGCCCACCGATTGCAGCAGCAACTCGTTGGCCACCGCAAAATCGGCACTGCCGGGAGCCGCGCTGATGGAGAAATCGGAAAAGTTGACGAAGCTGAACAGGTTTTTCGGCCCCGAATTGTCATAGTTGATGACCATTCCATAAGGGTTGTTCGTGTCGAACGTGATGCTGGTGATGTGCGCATCCAGCGACATCAGCTTCGCTTGATCGATATGCACATCATCAAAGTGCGGGTTCATGTCCAGCAGGATCGCTTCGCGGGTGTACACAGCTTGTATGCCGGCGGTCCCAGGGTCGGCATCCAGTACATGGCCGCTGGCATCCCGCACGCGGAAGTTCGCGATATCGTCCCAAGTCAGATCGTCGCGACCGGTTGCCAGCACATGAGCGCGCAATTCGCTCAGGGTCGGCAACGTCTGGTGGGTCAGCACACCGTTGAGGGTCCAGGCGGCTTCGTCGCTTAAGGTTGTGCCGTCAAACAGCGCCGCACCCGCGATGAACTGGCCGGGGTGATTAGGGTCCGCCACCCACTGACGGAGCAATTGAGTCACAGCCTCATTGGAGCCATAAGTCTGATTCTGATCGATATAGGGCGAGTCAAGGTTGACGTATTGCGGCTGGCCTTGACCGTCCACTTCGCTGACCGAAGCCCGATGCACTTTGATCGAGTAAACCGGCTGCCCGTCCGGGCCGATGGAGCCGTACAGCGGATCATCCGGCGCCAGAGGAATAGTGATCGTCGCGTTCTGATTGGGTTTGTTGATGAAGTCCAGCCCATGGTCGAAAAACTGCCCGAACAAGGTGAACCAGCCGGTTGTCGACGGGTCACCGCTGACGGTGTTCTGGTTGCGAATGTAGTACTGGCCGGAATCCGGTGAGGTGGTATCCACCTCGCCAATGGTGCCAAGAATCCCCGGATCAGTGACGATCGCTACGCCCGTGGCGGTATGCTGGATGTGCCCGTTGGCGTCAGTATCAAAAGTCACCCCGCCACTGACGATGGTCTGGCTGATCATCCGGGGGGTGTAGTCCACTAGCGAAGCTGTTGGTTCGCTATACAGTGAACTACTGTCAGTCATGGGCGTGACACCAGCGGGAACGCCCGGTCCGGCCAATGCAGCGTTATCCAGATTCTGATGAACGTAATGCGCGTAGTCCGAGTGGGTCAGGCGAATGAAGTTCTGACCAAAACTACCCCAGCTCTGTCCGTCCTGGGTCAGGTTATTGAAGTGGCCGGAGACGTCGCGCAAGCCGATCGGGTCCCTTGCGCCGTTGTACCAGCGGGTTTCGCCGAGCGGAATATCCAGGGGGTTGAAGCTGCCGAGAATACCGAGCACATAGACATTGCCCTCCGAACCGCTGTAGCCGTAAAGAGGATCACCGGCGGCGTTATAACCCACGACATGAATGGTCGGAAACGTAACCTGCTGGTCAAGAAACGAAATATCCTTTTGATTAAGGTTGAAGCGCTTTAGCTCATACATGTCAGTCTCCAGATATCCGTTGAGTTGCTGGGTTTTCCAAACGACTTATCACGATGATCAGGGAACCAAGCCAATGGCAAAAGATGCAAAAGTCGAATCAAAAAACGAGACTTCTATCGCGGATGAGACTGAGACTTTGGTCGAACCAGCCCCTCCTGTTGACGAGGAGGTTCGCGATGGAATCTGGAGTACCCGCATCGGGGGCCGGGTGCGCAAGCTGAGTCGCTCGACCCAGTTTGTCATTGCTGCGGCGGTGATCCTGGGACTGACCATGTTCTCCGTCGGCGAACTGGTGAGCCAACGAATAGAAAGTGCCGCAGTACAAAGCGCGGCAGAAGCAGGCGCCCACTACATGGAAGCGTTTTTGGAGCCCTATGTGCAGGAGATGAGCCGTGACAACAGCCTCTCGACTGCAAGTGTCCAGTCCCTGGACCGCCTCATGGAAAGTCGTGCGCTAAATGAGCACATTGTCTCGATCAAGATCTGGCGAGCGGATGGCACGGTGGTCTACAGCACGAATAAAGCCATCACCAACCACAAATTCCCAGTAAACGAGATTACCGAGGCGCTTAAGGGCAAAGTGGTCACCGACCTTGAAGAGCTGAACCAGGATGAGAACGAGTTCGAGCGCAATCTAAACGTTCCGCTCTATGAGATCTACGCGCCCCTGCGGGATTTCAGCTCCAGGA
Source organism: Pseudomonas sp. P5_A12 (assembly GCF_056400685.1). Classification (NCBI taxonomy): domain Bacteria; kingdom Pseudomonadati; phylum Pseudomonadota; class Gammaproteobacteria; order Pseudomonadales; family Pseudomonadaceae; genus Pseudomonas; species Pseudomonas sp. P5_A12. The sequence continues at coordinate 9,431 of NZ_JBFUKU010000118.1, forward strand.
AAGTCATTGCGGTCGGCGAATTTTATGAAAAGGCCGATAGTCTGGAGCGCGAGATCAATCGTGTCCGAGAGCAGGTATGGGAGGTTGTCGGCGCCGCGACGCTGGCAATGCTGACGCTTCTTTTCTTCATCGTGCGACGCGGTGACAAAATTATCCAGCGCCAACAAGTGGCACTGCACTTACGGCTGCAGGAGCAAACCCGTTTGCACATCAGCAATGCCGAGCTACAGCTCAAGATGGCGACGGCGACCCAGGAGTTTTCCCGGGTCAACGAACTCAACTTGCGGCGCATTGGTGCAGACCTGCACGATGGGCCGGCGCAGTTATTGACCTTGATTCTGATCTGGCTCGACGAGTTGGCCGATAGCTGCTCGACTGTCGATCAGGAGGCGCTGGAAATCATTCGTGGTGCCGCCACCGACGCATTGCGGGAGGTCCGCGATTTATCACGTGGTCTGGCACTTCCGGAAATTAACGACTTGAGCCTGGTGGAAGAGTTGCAACTGGTGGCGCAACGGCACGAGCAACGCACCGGCACCAAGGTCACCTTAGCCTTGGGGCCGCTACCAGCGGCCACGCCGCTGCCGCTCAAACTCTGTTTGTACCGTTTTGTGCAAGAAACCCTCAACAACGCTTACCGTCATGCCAACGGCGAGGGTCAGGTCATCCAGGCGCAATACATTGATCAGGTATTAAATATCAGCGTCAGGGATAGTGGTCCGGGTATGGCGGCGGACGCCATGCAACTCGATTCATCCGGCAGAACCCGATTGGGGCTCGCCGGTTTGCGTTATCGCGTTGAATCTCTGGGCGGGTTGTTCAGTATCGACTCTTGTACCTCAGGAACGTCGGTCAATGCACAGTTCAAACTTTAGTCAGAAGCGGCTCCGGGCATCCATTGGTGTTTTCCTTGCRCCTATGTGAAATCGCCCGAGAGCTTCGTGCTCCCTGTAATGCCGTAGGGCCGTGACCGCTTCGACACGATTTCGGGCGTGCAGTTTCTGCATCACACAGGTCATGTAGTGCTTGACGGTTTTTTCGCTAATCAACAACTTTGACGCGACCTCCCTATTGGTCAGTCCCTTTGAAACTTCATAAATAACCTGCTCCTCACGCAGGGTCAGATCAAACGTGTGAATCTCCGCTTCGTGTTTCTTGAAGCTACTCAGCAGTTTGTTTACAAAATCGGGGGTGATATACGTCTGCCCCTTGGCAACTAGCCTGATTGCCAAGACCAGTTCCGGTCCGCTGACACCTTTCAACACATACCCGAGCGCCCCGGCTTCCAGCGCCAAAAAGGCGTCATTTTCGGATTCTGAAACCGTCAGCATCAGCACCTTCACATCCGATAACTCAGTGGAAATGAAGCGCACCGCGGCGAAAACATCACCCGGCATATTGACATCCATCAGCATCACATCCGGATGCACCCTCTGGGCGATATCCCTGGCATCTTGTGCACTGGAGCCCTGCTCCATGACCTTAAGATCCGCCCGTCTTCTCAATATGTTGGCAACGCCCTCACGCAACAACGGATGGTCGTCGACAATGCAGATACGAATGAACGGATTCATGACGCGCTCCCGAAAGGATGAATACTCGAACACTCATTGATTAATAGCAGGAAACCTGGGGATGACACCGGTCACCCGTCGTGTGTCCCAGGCTCCGGGCGTTCGAAAATCAGACTTAGGTCTGATAAAAGTCGATCGTCAACAAACAATCACTATTACAAACGTATAAGCATTTACACCGCAAGTAATTGTTTTTAAAGGCTTCTAAAATCGTCAAAAAACAGACAGCCTCATAAAATCCAGATACACCTTTATCCGACCAACAGTCGCTCTCCTACGCCCAGGATTCCGATAGGCACTCCACAAATTAAAGTTGCATGTCTACGATATAGCTACAGCTTTGGGAAGAAACCACTAATGCATACAGTTCTAAAAACTAAAACTTTGGCGAATGCCAGACTTCTTTTTGCAATCTTTAACGATGATGGATTGGCGGACTCATCGATTTAGACACCGTCCCTTGGGTCGAGAAATTTGACGTCAAAATAGTCCTCCAAGTGCTGCCGACTCCCAGCTCATGATCACCAGTCCGCCACTGACCTCGGCCTTGCCCTGCCGTTGATTGGTTGTGGTGTAGCACGTCGTAGTGCTCGGCGCATTCCAGCCACGGCAGGTTTTCGACAAAGGTGCCGGACAGGCGCTGCCAGGCGGCCGAGAGGTTTTTTTCGATGCGCAGCAGGTTAATTGCTGGACCTGTGATGGCGGTACCAAAGGTTTACCCGGTGACCTTGCCGGCAAAGGCATGGTGCTGCAGGTAAAAAAATCGGGCGGCACGCTGTATGTCGGTAAGGGTTTCCGGGYGGGTCATCTTCTGCCACTCGAACACCTGTCGTGAGCTGAGCGCCCATTTGAACTGGCGCACAAACTCTTCGACGTGGTTTTGCACTACGCGGTACAACGTCACCAGGTCACCGTTGATGTCGTTGAGTACTTCCACCGACGCCGCCTGAGGTCGCAAAGTACAGCGCGGCGCCGCCAGCAAAGACTTCGACGTAGCACTCGTGGGGTGGAAACAGTGGGATAAGACGGTCGGTCAGAAGGCGTTTGCCACCCATCCAAGGGATGATAGGTGTAGACATGTTTAGCCGGCGGCACGCATCACGCACTTGTGCAGCCCGTGGCGGCGCCGTTCCTTACCAAGTGCGCAAACGGCTTAGCACGCGCGGGACGTATACATCGAGGACGAACTACTGTTGCAAGTCTGGGAATGCGCTGAACAGTCTCTCCGCGATGCACTGGATCTGTTTTACCTGACTGGGCAACGTATCGCCGCCACACTGAAAATGGACGAAAGTCACATTCGGGACAAACAGCTTTGGGTCCAACAAGGGAAAACCGGGGCCAACCGCCACATTGAGCTGGTCGGTGAGTTGAAAGCACTGCTCGATCGCAATGCTGCAAGGAAGGAGCTATTCACGATCAAGTCGAAGAAAGCTGATCATCATGGAGGACGGCAGACCGATGACGTCGCGGACATTACGCACTAGATTCGATAAAGCGAGGGAAGATGCCGGGATCGATAAAGCACACTTTCAGATGCGTGATTTGCGGGCCAAAGCAGCCACAGACAAGGAAGAGTCGACTGGCAACATTCGAGAGGCGATGGACCAGTTGGGTCATACCACCGTCGTGATGACCGAACACTACATCCGCAATCGGAAAGGTAAGAAAGTGACGTCGACAAAATAGGAATTGCGGCAACATTCAAAAATTGCGGCAATAAAAAACTAAGGGCCTGCATGAGGTATCTCACGCAAGCCCTTGATATTCATGGTGCCCGAAGCCGGAATCGAACCGGCACGCCCTTACGAGCGGGGGATTTTAAGTCCCATGCGTCTACCAGTTTCGCCATTCGGGCGGTAGCGCGGTGAAGCAGTCTAAAAACTGACAGGTGACAACCTGGCAATTCCGACGCTTGTGCAGCAGAGGGGGAAATATATACACCCCGCCTCGGTGAAGCAAGTTCGCAGATGACCTTTTCAAGACAAAATCTTGCAGGGCTGCGCAAATAAAAAAGCTCCGTAAATCATAGATCTACGGAGCTTGTTTATAGTGGAGGCCGAGGTCGGAATCGAACCGGCGTAGGTGGATTTGCAATCCACTGCATAACCATTTTGCTACTCGGCCTCAAACATTTGCTGTCAGTAGCACAACAACAAATGCGTACAAACTTGGAGCGGGAAACGAGACTCGAACTCGCGACCCCGACCTTGGCAAGGTCGTGCTCTACCAACTGAGCTATTCCCGCGTCTTGGTGTGGCGCATTCTATAGAATCCAGAAGCCCCGTCAACCCCTTGATTCAAAAAAGTTTTATTTCTTTTCAACGTCGGTCTTCAGATGCGGCCAGGCAGCCCGCAAGTACTGGACCATGGACCACAATGTCAGGCCCGCAGACACCAGCAGCAAGGCATAACCGATCAAGACCCAGAAGGAAAAGTCTGACGGATTGGCCAGCAGGATAACCAGCGCGAGCATTTGCGCGGCGGTTTTCCATTTGCCCAGGTTCGACACCGCCACGTGAGCACGGGCGCCGAGTTCGGCCATCCATTCGCGCAATGCCGAGACGACAATTTCGCGACCGATGATGACAGCGGCCGGCAGCGTGAGCCACAGGTTGCCGTGTTCTTGCACCAGCAGGACCAGCGCGACGGCGACCATCAGCTTGTCCGCCACGGGATCGAGGAAAGCCCCGAACGGGGTACTTTGCTCCAGGCGTCGGGCCAGATAACCGTCCAGCCAGTCTGTGGCGGCGGCAAATGCGAAGACCGAGGCAGACGCCAGGTAGCTCCAGTGGTAAGGCAGGTAGAACAGTAAAATAAAGATCGGGATGAGCAGGACGCGTAGAACGGTAATCAGATTAGGGATATTCATCGGCACAACTGGCTACGAGGTGAGTTGGGCATTCTACTCGCTGTGCAGATTTGCATAAATCAACTCTGCGAGCTTTTTACTGATCCCGGGTGCTTTGGCGATCTCCTCGATGCTGGCACGAGACAGCTCCTGCAATCCACCAAAATGTTTTAATAAATCGCGACGCCGTGTCGGCCCGACGCCGGCCACGCCCTCAAGCGTGGACGTGCGGCGAGTTTTCCCACGGCGTGCGCGATGCCCGGTAATGGCGAAACGGTGAGCTTCGTCGCGTATTTGCTGGATCAAATGTAGCGCAGGGGAATCGCCGCGCAAGGTGAACTCGTGGGCCGCATCGTTGAGGTACAAGGTTTCGAAACCGGCCTTGCGCGTCGCCCCTTTGGCCACGCCCAACAGAATCAAGTCAGGCACCGCCAGTTCATTGAGTACGTCACGCGCCATGGACAGCTGACCCTTGCCACCGTCCACGAGCAGAATATCCGGCAGCTTGCCCTCTCCGTCCTTCAACTTGCTGAAGCGKCGGGTCAAGGCCTGATGCATTGCGGCGTAGTCATCGCCCGCCGTCACGCCTTCGATGTTGTAGCGGCGATAATCGGATTTGATCGGGCCTTCCGGGCCAAACACCACGCAAGACGCCACGGTGGCTTCGCCGCTGGAATGGCTGATGTCGTAGCACTCCAGACGCTGCGGCGGCTCGTCCAGGTTCAACACTTCTGCCAACGCATCGAAACGTGCCGCGACATGCTGACGATTCGCCAGACGCGCGCCCAAGGCCTGCTCGGCGTTGGTGACCGCCAGTTGCTGCCAGCGCGCTCGCGTACCGCGAACCCGATGACTGATCGTCAGCTCACGACCACGCAGGGCTTCAATGGCCTCGATCAACGTCGGGAAGTCTTCATGAACCACGTTGACGATCAACTCGCTCGGCAAGTCGCGCTCGGGGCTGGTGATGAAATACTGACCGAGAAAGGCGGCCATGACTTCGGAAACGTCTTCGTCGATGCCGGTCTGCGGGAAGAAGTTCTTGCTGCCCAGCACCCGCCCGCCGCGTACGCTGATCAAGTGAACGCAAGCGCCGCCCGGATTGACGAAGGCGGCGATCACATCGATATCGCCGGTGCCGCCTTCCATGCTTTGCTGGTCCTGGACTCGACGCAACAATGAAATCTGGTCGCGCAACTCGGCGGCGCGCTCGAACTCGAGATTGATCGCAGCCTCTTCCATGCCCGCGGACAATTCGTCCGTCAGCGCATTGCTGCGCCCCTCAAGGAACATCACCGAGTGGCGAACGTCTTCGGCGTACACCTCTGGCTCGACCAACCCCACGCACGGTGCCTTGCAACGTTTGATCTGGTATTGCAGGCAAGGTCGCGTGCGGTTTTTGTAATAGCTGTCTTCGCACTGACGGACAAAAAAGGTCTTTTGCAACAGGCTCAGGCTTTCGCGAATCGCGCCGGCGCTCGGGTACGGACCAAAATACTTGCCCTTGGCCTTCTTCGCACCGCGATGGATGCTCAAGCGCGGGAACTGACCATCCGAGAGAAAGACGTAGGGGTACGATTTGTCATCGCGCAGCAGGATGTTATACGGCGGGCGCCATTCCTTGATCAGCGTCTGCTCAAGCAGCAGGGCTTCTGTTTCGTTGGCGGTAATGGTGGTTTCGACTTGCGCGATACGGGCCACCAGCGCCGCCGTCTTGGGCGCCAGACCGGACTTGCGGAAGTAGCTCGACAAGCGGTTTTTCAGATTCTTGGCTTTGYCGACATACAACAAGCGCGCATCGCTGTCGAACATGCGATACACACCGGGGCGCCCACTGACCGTCGACAGAAAAGCGCTGGGATCGAAGACGTCAGTCATTGTCAGAGGCTGGCATCGACCATGCCGTGACGAACCGCCAACAGCGTCAGCTCGACATCACTGCTGATCGAAAGCTTCTCGAAGATGCGGTAACGGTAAGTGTTGACCGTTTTGGGTGACAGGCAGAGTTTGTCGGAAATAATCTGTACTTTCTGGCAGCCGACAATCATCAGCGCGATCTGGATCTCGCGCTCAGACAACGCATCGAAGGGCGAATCGTTGGTCGGCTGGAAGGACTTGATCGCCAGTTGCTGGGCAATTTGCGGACTGATGTAGCGTTGCCCCGCAAACACCAGGCG
>NZ_JBFUKU010000119.1:0-16006 GCF_056400685.1 Pseudomonas sp. P5_A12
GCCTTGGTGATCGGCCCGGCACTGTTGCTGGGCGTGGTTGCCTATATAAGCGTCGGTCTATCCTTTCATCCAGAGCTTGTTAAACGTACCCAACTCATCGGCACGATAGCGGATGCAACTATTCAGCGCACTGTCAACGCAGGTGTGCCGATTGAAAGCATGGTGGGCGGCACCGAATACTTTCGGCACCTGCTTGTTGAGTTTCCGGAAATTTCTTACTTCGGCGTTTCCACTGACTACCCAATCATTGAAGTAGGGGAAGATCAACACACCGCAATCACCCTCAACCGTGCTCTGAGCAATACCCATAAACTTCCGATTTATCTCGATGGCAAGGTCGTTGGAACCGTCACAACGCAATCCAATTCCGCCTATATCGCAGAACTGTTCAAAAGTGTCGCTCTGGATCTTGGTGTGATTGTTATCGTGATAGTGCTACTGGCACTTGAATTAATTGCGGTCATGATGAGTGTGTCTCTCACGGCACCTCTGAACAGGCTTCACTACATTGTCGCGCTACAAGCCGCAGGAAATTTTTCGACGTGCATAGCTTCTTTGAGCAGGGATGTGGTCGACCAAGTGAGCAGCTGCCTCTCCGAGCGTGCAAAAGCGCTCCATGCAATGTTTCAGCGCGCACGGCTGGCTGCCGTATCTGGCACAACGCCCTTGGCTGATACCGCCGATTTGAATTCAATCGGCAAAGTGTTCGGCCTTCACGATATTGGCCCACGCTGGATTCGTTTTTGCAGCCTTATCGATGTGCGTCTCGCATTGTTTCTATTCGCCGCCGCCGATGAAATGGAGACGTCCTTTTTTTCCATATTCGTCAAGTCTGCACACAACCCGATACCTTGGTTGAGCGAGGGTGCGGTCACCAGTCTGCCGCTTACGGCTTACCTGATTGCGGTGCTGACCGTGACACCGTTTGTTCGTCCACTTTCAGAACGTTTCGGTCACCGCAGACTTTTCCTGGCTGCCGCCGCAGCGACGATAATCGCAAAGCTCGGTATGTGCGTTTCCGGAAATGTCCCGGCAATCACTTTTTTTAACCTGATGTGCGGCGCGGGATATGCGTTTGCGTCTTTGGCCTGCCAGGATTACGTACTGGATGTCGCGCACAAGGACGAGCGTGCACGCTCGTTAGGTTTATTCTCCGCGGCTATGTTTGGCGGCATTTTTGCTGGCTCTGCGCTAGGTGGCATCCTCGCCGATCGGCTCGGATATTCTGCGGTATTTGTCATTAGTGCTGCGCTGATTCTGGTTTCCGGAGCATGTATCTATTGGCAACTTCCTCACCAGCGTCACGTTGACAGCCGCAAGACAGAAAGACCGAAGCGATCAAGTAAGAATGTCTTCGCGACTTTTCGAAATCCGCGTTTTGCAAGCCTTGCATTTGGCATCATCGCGCCTCAGGCAATTTTGGATATGGTGTTTATCTCGTATTTGCTCTCACTCTTAATGGAGTCGCTTGGCGCCAACGCAGCGGACATTGGTCGATTACTCATGATCTATTTTTTGATGATCATCATTTCCGGCTCGCTGTACGGAAAACTGGCCGAACGTGGCGTAAGCGCCCGCAACATTGTGCTTCCGGGGTCTTTTATAGGAGGGACCTCATTGCTTGTTGCCGCCACCTGGCCAAGTATAGGGATGATGGGGTTCGCGATGATTGGCGCGGGAGTTGGTCATGGCTTGGTACGAGGTCCCCAGACTGCAATGGTCATGGATGTTGCCGAGACTTCGCTAGCCCATTTGGGTACCGGCCCCGCGATTGCCGCCGCGCGCATCATCGAACGTAGCGCAAGCATTGTGGCGCTTGTATGCATTGCCACTGCTGCCGATTACATTGGCTATGTCGGAGCCGTTTACACCATCGCAATCCTCGTGCTGTCCGGAGCGCTTCTATACCTGTCAGCATCAAACCCAAGTCCTGTTAATTAAAACAGAAGGGAACATTTATGACTGGCTATAGAAGGGTGTTTACGGCACTACTGCTTATGGGCTTTGTGGGGGCAGTTGCGCCTCCGCTCGTAAATGCAGCCGCAAAGAAGACGATCATGATGGTGGCTTGGCTAGGCTGCGAAGACGTTTGCAAAGGGGTAAAGGAATACATCACAGAGAACAATATCGATGCTGAAATTCTTGTTCGTGATGCCGCGCAAGACAAGAGCAAATTGTCTGCGTTTGCAGCAGAGGCCCGCGCTTTGAATGTCGATGCCGTGATCACCTGGGGCACTAAAGCAACGCTAGGGATGATCGGCACTCTCAATGACCATGACCCCGGTTTTTTGGTTGATATCCCGGTTATTTTTACCGTGGTTGCCGATCCGGTTGGCAACCACATCATTCAAAGCTATGAAAACACAGGAAGACCTAACGTCACCGGGACTCGCAATCGCGTGCCAGAAGCAGTAAACATAAAAAGCATTCAACGGTATATGCCTGGCTTCAGTCACCTGGGCATGATCTACGATACCAGTGAGCCCAACTCCGTGAGCAAGGTTGCGGAAATGCAGTCCCTCACCGATCAACTCAAGATCAAGTTCGATGCCTTACCTCTTGATAAGGGCGTTGATGGCACACCGACGGCCGAGTCGATTGCCTCTAATATGGCGCAATTGAAGGCCAAAGGGGTTCAGTGGGTGTATTTGGGTTCAAGTACGTTCCTGGAAAAGCAGGGAAAAATCTTCACAGAGTCCGCGGTGGAAAATGGCATTGCGGTACTGAGCCCTTACGAGCACCTCGTGAGTGACTCCCAGGCTTTGATGTCTGTTGCCGCGCGCGATTTCGACGTCGGAAAACTGGCTGCCAAACAAGCCGCCAGGATCGTCGTAGAGGGGAAAAAGCCAGGCGAATTACCTGTGCTTGCGATCGATCAGTTTGCCTACATAGTCAATATGACGGTCGCAAAAAAGCTTCAACTCTATCCGCCGGTGGATTTTCTGCAGTTTGTAGAAAAGGTTGAAAACTAGCGCCGCATTGCCGTAATCAAACACCACCATTTCGGTTCTGTAGTCAGATGCAGATTTCACCCGCGGGCAGGACGTCCATTCGGGCCACCGAGCCGTGAATCACGGGGACGCAAATAGATCGTCCCCCTTCAGACCTCAATGCTCTTCGAGCACACCAAAGCGTAGGTTGTTGGCCACGTAATCCGGATGGAAGACATCTTGATCGAGCTGGAACAACTCTTTGTACTGCTGCGGACTCTCGCTGGATGGGCCGTCGGGGCTCACGCCTGTTAGCTCGGCGAGAAGATCGCCGATCAGTTTTTCTACGCTCATTTTATTGTTCTCTTTACGACTGAAGGTCTGTGCGGTTGCGTATTGCGTCGGCCGGTCGAGCCGTCGAATTGCGGGGCTTGCAGTGCAGTTCGTAAGAAGAGTTTTACAGACGGAGGCGTAATCGATTTTTCAATCGGCGACAGCGCCTTATCATTCCATGACAATTTGTGTCCGTTGATCCGGCAGTGGTTTCAGATGCGGATTTGCCCCGCCGGCATGACATCGATCCGCGCCACTGAACCGGTCAGGTGCGCCAGATCCTTGTTGTGCTCGGCGATGATGTCTTCGGCGCTGAGGTTGCCGTTGTCGACGGTGGAATGCGCGTCCGCCGCCAGCACCACGTCGTACCCCAGTTTCAGTGCCTGGCGCACGGTCGCGTTAACGCAGTAGTCGGTTTGCAAACCACAGATGATCAGGCGCTCGATTTCTTCTTTCTGCAGCAGTTTTTGCAGGTGGGTCTGGTAGAACGAATCCGGAGTGGTTTTGCGTAGGCGAATATCCTCGGGGGCGGTCTCCAGCGCTTCGGCCAGTTGCCAGCCAGCGGTGTCGTGTACCAGAGGACCGTCCGCTTCTTCGTGCTGGATAAACACGACCGGCACCCCGGCTATCCGGGCCCGGATGCTCAGATGGTTGATGTTTTCGATGACACGGTTGATCTCAAAGCACTCGTACTCGCCAGAGCACAGCGCCTGCTGGACGTCGATGATTAACAGCGCAGTGGCCATGATTCGCTCCTTGAACAATCAGTGAATCAGGGGACGAAACCAGATCCGTCCCCTTTTAAACTCAACCCTTAGTAGCCGAGCGACAGCCCGGTGTTGCGACGGGGATCGTTGGCGCCGTAGAAGCGGTTTTTGCCGACCGGTTTGCCTTCCAGTGAAGGCGCGCCGACCAGGATCGCCGCCACGTGGTTGGCATCCTGCGGCCCGGCAAATTTATGCCCCCAGCTTTCGAGGATCTTCACCGTGTCCGGACTGGTGGTGAAGGTCTCCAGGTTGGTTTCTTCCGGCAACCACTGCTGGTGGAAACGCGGTGCGTCCACCGCTTCCTGGATGTTCATGCCGTAGTCGATCACGTTGAGCATGGTCAGCAAGGTGGCGGTGATGATGCGACTGCCGCCGGGGGTACCGACGACCATCACGACCTTGCCGTCCTTGGTGACGATGGTCGGGCTCATCGACGACAGCGGCGCTTTGCCGGGGGCGATCGCGTTGGCCTCCCCTTGCACCAGGCCGTACATGTTCGGCACACCGATTTTCGAGGTAAAGTCGTCCATTTCGTCGTTGAGGATGACCCCGGTTTTGCTGGCCATGACTCCGGCGCCAAACCAGTCGTTGAGGGTGTAGGTCACCGACACCGCGTTGCCCCATTTATCGACGATGGAGTAATGCGTGGTGTTGCTGCCTTCATGCGGAGCGACGCCCGGTTTGATGTCGCGGGACACGCCAGCCTTTTGCGGCTGGATAGCGGCGCGCAGTTGGGTGGCGTAGTTTTTGTCCAGCAGGTGGGCGATCGGGTTTTTCACAAAGTCCGGGTCGCCGAGGTAGCTGTTGCGGTCCACATACGCGTGGCGCATCGCTTCAATCTGATAGTGCATGCCTTGGGCCGAGTGGTAGCCCAGGTCCTTGATCGGGTAGCCTTCGAGGATGTTCATGATCTCGCAGATCACCACCCCGCCGGAGCTTGGTGGCGGTGCCGAGACCACGTGGTAGCCACGGTAATCGCATTCGATCGGCGCCAGTTCGCGGGTCTTGTATTTATCGAGGTCAGCCTGGGTGATGATGCCTTTGTTGGCCTGACTGGAGGTGACGATGGCGTCGGCGACCCAGCCTTTATAGAAGCCGTCGGTGCCCTTCTCGGAAATTTCCCGCAGGGTCTTGCCCAGATCCTTCTGCACCAGTTTTTGCCCGACCTGCATCGGCTCGCCGTTGCTGAGGAAAATCGCGCCCGAGTCCTTCATGTCTTTCTTGAACACGTCGGTGGCGTAGTCCAGCAAATCGACATCGCCCTGCTCCAGCACAAACCCGTCTTCGGCCAGCTTGATCGCCGGGGCGATCACTTCCTTGCGCGGTTTGGTGCCGTACTTACTCAGGGCCAGTTCCATACCGGACACGGTCCCCGGCACGCCGACGGCCAGGTGACCACGGGTACTGAGGTCCGGGACGACATTGCCTTCTTTATCGAGATACATGTCGGCGGTGGCGGCCAGCGGGGCTTTTTCACGGAAATCGAGGAAGGTCTTGCGTCCGTCCGCCAGCTGGATGGTCATGAAACCGCCACCCCCAAGGTTGCCCGCTGCGGGATACACCACCGCCAGCGCGTAACCCACAGCGACGGCGGCATCGACGGCATTGCCGCCCTTCTTGAGTACATCGACCCCCACTTGGGAGGCCAGATGCTGGGCTGTGACCACCATGCCGTTTTCGGCCGCGACGGGGGCCACGGAGGCCGCGTGGGCGGTCAGGCAGCAGAGCGCCAAGGAAGTCGCGATGAGCGATTTGGCAAAAGGTTCGTACTTCATGAGTTGGTCTCTTTTTTGTTTTCAGGCTCTGTCAAAAACAGAGTGAGCGGTTCAAAAGCACAGGCAAGTATGGTCGCGATTGCGTATTGCGCCTCCCCGTCGAGGCAGTATGCTGAGCCTCTGTTCAGCCCTTCTGCGGAGACCGCCGGCATGACCTACACCTTCACCACCCTGGCGTCTCCGGTCGGCGAACTGAAGCTGGTGGCGAAAGATGCACGACTGGCGGCCATCCTCTGGGAAAACGACAAGCCAAACCGGGTGCGGCTGGGCCCGATGCACGAAGCCCCGGACAACCCGATTCTTGTGCGTGCCGTTCAGCAGTTGCAGGAATACTTTGCCGGCACGCGAAATCGCTTCGAGCTGGAACTGGATTTTGCTGGCACGGACTTTCAGAAAAAGGTTTGGCAGGCGCTGCTGACCATCCCGTTCGGAGAGACGCGCAGCTATAGCCAGATTGCCGAGCAGATCGGCAATCCAAGCGCCGTTCGGGCGGTGGGCGCGGCGAATGGCAAGAACCCGATCTCGATTGTTGCCCCCTGCCATCGGGTGATCGGCGCCTCGGGCAAGCTCACCGGGTTTGCCGGCGGGCTTGAGGCGAAGGAGCGCTTGCTGACGCTTGAAGGATGCGAATGGTCAGGCGCCAGCAGAACGGGCGACCTGTTCTGACTGACCGGAACACCTGTAGCAGCTGCCGAGCCTGCGAGGCTGCGTTCGGCGGCGAAGCCGTCGTAATCCGAGCGCACTCGATCTAGCTGATGCACCGTGCTGCCCACATCCACGGCCGCGGCCCGCATCAAACGCAGCCTCGTGGAGCTCGTCAGCTGCTACAGGGGAAGTGTCGTTCAGGCGAAGATGTCCTTCATCGCCGCATATTGCAGCAACATGATGGTCTTGGCGTCGCAGATCTCCCCGCGATAAAACGCTTCGAGTGCCTCGTCGAATGGCCACTCCAGCACTTCCAGTTCTTCGGTCTCTTCCTCCAGCCCGCCGCCGTCGCTGACTTTCGAAGCCGCATCGTATTCGGCAATAAAGAAGTGCAGCTTTTCAGTGACCGAACCGGGGCTCATGTACGCCTCGAAGATCTTCTGCACATGGTGCACGCGGTGACCGGTTTCTTCCTCGGCTTCGGCGCGGATGCGTTCTTCGGGATCGGCACCTTCAAGCAATCCGGCCGCCACTTCGATCAGCAAACCGTCGTGACCGTTGACGAACACCGGCAGCCGAAACTGGCGCGTCAGCACCACGGTTCTCTTTTCGCGATTGAACAATAGAATCGCCGCGCCGTTGCCCCGATCGTAGACCTCGCGGGTCTGGCGTTGCCAGTCGCCATTGTTGCGCTGATAGTCGAAGGTGATTTTCTTCAGCAGGTACCAGTCGTGGGACAACACCTGGGATTCGATGATGTTGACCCGTTCGGCTGTGTTCGCCATGACAGCGCATCCTTTTTTCGTCAGAGGCGCCCATGGTAGGCGAAAACGAAAAAGCCCGGCATCCCCTGATGCGAACCTACAGGATTGTGTCGCTCCATAGGTTCAGGAGAGTTGCGCCTTGTATTCCTTTTCATACTGGCCGGCGAGCGCCTCTTTCTGTTTGTCATCGAGCAGCTTGCCGGCCATCTGGAAGAACTTCTGCTCTTCTTCTTCCAAGTGGTGATGCACCTTTTCGCTGAGTTTTTTCGCAGTCGCCAGCCACGACGGGCTGGACATCTCGGTCCCGTCCAGTTCTTCCATCATTTCGTCCATTTCGTGATGTTCGGCGATGGCGTGGCGGCTCAGGTCGACGCCGTTGTCGAACTCCATCAGCGGAATGTAGAAATGGCGCTCCTCGGCGGTCTCATGGGCCTGGAGTTCGGACTTGAGCTGCTTGTAAGCCTCGACCCGTTCCGGGGTATCACCACTGGTTTTGATCAGCGCTTTGGCGTAGCTGCGTTGACGCTCGTGGCTTTCACGCAAGGCTTCGAAAATATTCACGGGTTGTCCTCGTTGGCCGCGTTCTGAAATGACGCTGTTTAGGCTAGACATCCGCGCGACGGCGACGGTTCCACTGGTGTCAGGGGGATAGAACTATCGCCGCGAGCACGCTAGGCTGCGGATTCATTGCCATAAGGATGTAGCTCATGAACCTGCGTATCGAACGCTCGCAAAACCCCACCGATGAAGAACGCGAGGCCATCCTCACGCCGCTGCGCGCCTATAACGCCGCACAGGCTGGCCCGTCCAGTGCGCAACTGCTGGCCTTGCTGGTGCGCGACGACAACGGCGAAATACTCGGCGGGTTGTATGGCCGGTTTTTTTATCAGTGGTTGTTCATTGAATTGCTGTCCGTGCCCGAACAGGCCCGGGGACAGGGCATGGGCTCGAAACTGATGCAGATGGCCGAAGACCTGGCTTGGGAAAAGGAATGCGTGGGGATCTGGCTGGACACCTTCGACTTTCAGGCGCCGCAGTTCTACAAACGGCTCGGTTACAGCGAACTGGGCCAGATTGCCGACTACCCGCCGGGGCACAAGCGCTTCTTTTTCCAGAAACGCCTGATCAATTAATCAAAACACGCCCCCCTRTGGGAGCGAGCCTGCTCGCGATRGCGGTGGATCAGTCGACATCAATGTTGAATGAATAACCGCYATCGCGAGCAGGCTCGCTCCCACAGGGGTACTGCCTCAGCTCATGTTTACAGGCAAGTGGCCAACGCCGCCAAACGGCGCTTGGCGACGAAGTCGTCGTGCTGCGCGTAGTAATTCAACACGCTGCCGGAAGCGTCGGTGGTCACGTCCACAAAGGACTCCGCCGACCGCGTGTAGACCGTCGAACCGCCATTTTTACCGGGCTGCAAATAGGCGGCTGCATCCACACCGAACACCGCCTCGTCCTGCCAGGAAAACTGCACGCATTCGGCCACGATGGTAGGCGGCTTGTTCGATTTCAGGGTTTTGTACGGGGTCTTGGTGCGAGCATCGTCCATCACCGAGCCCGCGCATCCCGCCAGCAACGTTACGGCCAGCGCCACCATCAGAATTCGCATTACGTTCGCTCATCAAGAAAAAGCGGACTGTATCACCGTGGCGCGGCGTTTCGTTCTGCTTTACTTCATTTATACCGCGACACCGCGTAACGATTCGCGCACCCTGTCGCGCCATAAACACCGTACCGCGCCTTTTTTCTGGAAGCCCCAATGACACCCAACGCCGAATTCTACAAACCGACCCCTGAATACGCCGACAAGCTGATCAGCCAGATCGGCCAGACCCCGTCCTGGATTGCCAAGCGCATTGGCGTCACCGACAAGCGCATTCGCTATATCCTCGACGGCGAACGCACCGTCAAAGGTGAGACCACGCCGATCAAGATGACCTACACCGAGCAGTTCGCCCTCGAATGCCTGGCTGCAGCAGCCAAGGCCAGCAAGAAACAATCTTCGTAACCCGTGACCAAGGAGCGACCATGGCGGCAACCGATCAGCAACACGAACAGGCGCTGAAGAAGTTTCTCGATGAGCGCCCTGAACTGCGCCACGAACTCGATAACCTCAACCCGCTACTGGCTCAGGCCAAGGGTGAAACCCCGGCGCAGTACCGCGACGAGCGACTGCACGAAGCCTTCGAAGCTGAAGCTGAGTCCCAAGGGTTGTTCGCCTGGGAGCTGACGCTGCTGCTGACGGCCGCCACATCCGAGGACTACGAGGCCCAGCGCCGGGAAGTGCACAAGGAAGTTGCGGAAATGGCAGGCATGAACTGGCTGGACTATTGCGAGCTGTATGGGATAGAACCATAACCACTGTTCAAGGATGCCCTCGTCGATGCTGCCATCCACCTCTTCAACCCACGCCAGCCCTGGCCACCTGCACACGCAAAAGTGGCGTGGGCGCGTCGGCATGACGCTGGTGGCCATGCTCTCGGTACTCGCCGGCATGACCGACGCCATCGGCTTCATGGCCAGCGGCGATTTCGTCTCGTTCATGAGCGGCAACACCACCCGCCTCGCCGTCGCCATCAGCGTCGGCGACCTGGGGTTGACCGGGCGACTGCTGCTCTTGGTGGCCACCTTCATCGTCGGCAATGCCCTGGGCATTATCGTCAGCCGCCTCGGCGGGCGACGAGCGCTGCCATTGATGCTGAGCATCGCCACGCTGCTGTGCGCCGCAGCGATCTGGCCCTATGACGAACAACTGCCCGCGCTATTGGCGGCGATCATCGCCATGGGCATGCTCAATGYCGCCGTCGAGCAAGTGAACGGCCTGCCGGTCGGCCTGACCTATGTCACCGGCGCCCTGTCGCGCTTCGGACGTGGGCTGGGGCGCTGGCTGCTCGGCGAGCGGCGCGATGGCTGGAGGGTGCAATTGATCCCATGGACCGGGATGTTTGCCGGGGCTGTCCTTGGGGCGGTGCTGGAACATCATTTGGGGCTTCAGGCATTGTTTGCCAGCGGATTGCTGGCGGGGGTGCTCGGGGTGGTGTCGTTGAAGATTCCGCGGCGGTGGCAGTTGGGGTATATGCCGCGTTGATTTATGTGTTGTCCGGGCGGGCCCCTTCGCTGGCAAGCCAGCTCCTACAGGGTTTTGTGAGCGACACAAATCCCTTGTAGGAGCTGGCTTGCCAGCGAAGAGGCCATCACAGACAACATCGATTTAGCCCCCCCGCCGATAAAGCTTTATCATGACCACAGTTTTGCTGATCGAGTCCGTCATGAAGTTCGCCATCGCGCTGTTTTCCGCCGCCCATGCGCCCTCCTCGCGCCGTGCCTTGCTGTTCGCCCAGGCTGCGTTGGCCGGCGGGCATGAGATTGTCCGGTTGTTTTTCTATCAGGACGGCGTCTACAACGCGTCCGCCAGTGTGGYCACGCCGCAAGATGAACTGGACCTGCCCAAGCAATGGCGCGCGTTTGTCAGCGAGCATCAACTGGATGGCGTCGTCTGTATCGCCGCCGCCCTGCGCCGTGGCGTGCTGGACGAGGAAGAAGCCGGGCGTTATCAGCGTGACGCCGTTGCAGTCGGCGCGCCGTGGGAATTGTCCGGCCTCGGCCAGTTGCATGACGCGGTGCAGGACGCTGACCGCTTGATCTGTTTTGGGGGCGCGTGAGATGGCTAAATCCTTGCTGATAATCAGCCGCCAGGCGCCATGGTCCGGGCCGAATGCGCGGGAAGCGCTGGACATCGTGCTCGCTGGCGGAGCTTTCGATCTGCCGATCGGCCTGCTGTTTCTCGATGACGGCGTGTTCCAGCTCGCCGCGAAACAGAACGCCAAAGCGCTGCAACAAAAAGACCTGAGCGCCAACCTGCAAGCCTTGCCGATGTTCGGCGTCGATGAATTGTTCGTCTGTGGCGAGAGTGCTGCAGAACGTGGGCTGGACCCTTCCTGTTTGTCCCTGGAAGAAGCCCAGGTGCTGACCGCCCACGACATCACCGCCCTTATTGACCGTTACGACCAGGTGATCACCCTCTGATGTCGACTTTGCATGTATTGTCTTATTCCCCGTTCGGTGACGATCGCCTGACCAGTTGCCTGCGCGTGATCGGCGCCAACGATGCGCTGCTGCTGACTGGCGACGCGGTCTATGCCTTGCAACCGGGCACCGCACCTTTCAGCGCGCTGAATACTCGTGGTCTGCAACTGTTTGTACTGGCCGAAGACTTTCAAGCGCGCGCCATAGAAATTCCCGACTGGGCCAAGGCCATCGATTACCCGGCCTTCGTCGAACTGTCGATTCACCATGACAAGGTCAACAGTTGGTTATGAATTCCCTGACCGTGGGCGCTCGCGCCATCTCGTTGGACAAGGACGGTTTCCTGGTCGAATTGGGCGACTGGTCCTTAGAGGTCGCCAGCGCCCTGGCTGCTGCCGAGGACATCGAGTTGAGCCCTGAGCATTGGGAAATCCTCGAACTGCTGCGCGGTTTCTACGACGAATACCAGCTGTCGCCGGCCACCCGCCCGCTTATCAAATACACCGCGTTGAAGCTCGGCCCGGAAAAAGGCAACAGCCTGCACCTGAACCGATTGTTCAAAGGCACCCCTGCCAAACTCGCCGCGAAACTGGCGGGCCTGCCCAAACCGACGAATTGCTTATGACCGACTTCCCAGCGCTGACCCTCGAAACACCCGCCGAGCACCCGTTCGCCCAGTTCGTGCGAATCCTTGGCAAAGGCAAACGTGGCGCCCGCGACCTGACGCGTGAAGAAGCCCGCGAGGCCATGGGCATGGTGCTCGACGACAAGGTCGAAGACACCCAGCTCGGCGCCTTTCTGATGCTGCTGCGGCACAAGGAAGAAAGCGCCGAGGAAATGGCCGGCTTCACCGAAGCCCTGCGTCAACGCCTCAACCCGCCGGCTCTGGCGGTCGATCTGGACTGGCCAACGTATGCCGGCAAGAAACGCCATCTCCCGTGGTACCTGCTGGCGGCCAAGTGCCTGGCGCAAAACGGCGTACGGATTTTCATGCACGGCGCCGGCGCGCACACGGCCGGGCGGCTGTACAGCGAACAACTGCTGGAAGGACTGAACATTCCGCTGTGCCGCGACTGGCAACAGGTGGGTGCGGCGCTGGATAACGGCGGCCTGGCATTCATGCCGCTGGTGGATTGGGCGCCGCAACTGCAGCGCATGATCGACCTGCGCAACACCTTGGGCCTGCGCTCGCCTATCCACTCCCTCACACGCATCCTCAATCCGTTGGGCGCGCGTTGCGGCCTGCAAAGTATTTTCCACCCCGGCTACCAGGCCGTGCACCGCGATGCCAGCGGTTTGCTGGGCGACACGGCGATTGTGGTCAAGGGCGATGGCGGCGAGATCGAGATCAATCCGGACGCCGACAGCCATTTGTATGGCACCACGGGCGGTGAAAGCTGGGACGAAGAATGGCCGCAAATGTCGACCCAGCGTCACGTCAAACCAGCATCGCTTGCCCCTGAGCACATGAAGGCGGTCTGGCGCGGTGACGTGGAGGACAGTTATCCGCAAATGGCCCTGATTTCGACCATGGCCCTGGCGTTGCGCGGGCTCGGTCAATCCCGTGATCAGGCGTTCGAAACAGCCCAACAATACTGGGACGCTCGGGACAGATCGATTTAATCGATCATAACTGCTTAACCTTTGCGCTTTTTGTTCGAACTCATCGGCATAGACTCCTCTCCAACGATTTAGGGTTTGAGGAGTCTTGAACATGGGTTTATTAGTCGAAGGCCGCTGGCATGACCAGTGGTACGAAAGCAGCAAGGACGGCGCCTTTCAACGTGAACAGGCGCAGCGCCGCAACTGGGTGACCAACGACGGCAAGCCGGGCCTGACCGGTGTCGGTGGCTTTGCCGCTGAAGCCGGCCGCTACCACCTCTACGTGTCCCTAGCCTGTCCGTGGGCCCACCGCACATTGATCCTGCGCAAACTCAAAGGCCTTGAAAGCCTGATCGACGTGTCGGTGGTCAGTTGGCTGATGCTGGAAAACGGCTGGACCTTCGACCCGAGCTTGGGCTCCACCGGCGACAAACTCGACCACCTCGACTTCATGCACCAGCGCTACACCGCCGATACTGCCGACTACACCGGTCGCGTCACCGTGCCGATGCTCTGGGACAAACAACAGAATCGCATCGTCAACAATGAATCGGCGGAAATCATCCGCATGTTCAACAGCGCATTCGATGACCTGACCGGCAATGACCTGGATTTCTACCCGGCGCCCCTGCGCGGTGAGATCGATGCGTTGAACGAACGGATTTACCCGGCAGTAAACAACGGCGTGTATCGCGCCGGGTTTGCGACCTCGCAACAGGCGTATGAAGAAGCGTTTGATAGCTTGTTTGAGGAACTGGATCGACTGGAGCAGCTGTTAAGCGCCAATCGTTACCTGACCGGTGAATACCTGACTGAAGCGGATATTCGGCTGTTCACCACGCTGATTCGTTTTGACGCGGTGTACTACGGACACTTCAAGTGCAACCTGCGGCGGATTGCCGATTATCCGAATCTGTCGAATTGGTTGCGCGAGATCTATCAATGGCCGGGGATTGCCGAGACGGTGGATTTCCAGCACATCAAGAACCACTACTATGGCAGCCACAAGACCATCAATCCGACCGGGATTGTGCCTAAAGGGCCGGCGCAGGACTTCACCGTGGCGCATGATCGGGCGCGGTTGAGCGGGAAAGGGGTTTGGCGCAAGAACCAGGCTTGATTGTAATTCTGTATTGATTTTGAGGGCCCCTTCGCGAGCAAGCCCGCTCCCACATTTAACCGTATTCTTCAGTTAGAACTCGGTTAAATGTGGGAGCGGGCTTGCTCGCGAAGGGCGCGACTCGGTCTCTAGACTTGCGCCTGAGCACCCTCGAACCACGCCAGTTTCTCGCGCAGTTTCACCACTTCCCCAACGATGACCAACGTCGGCGCATGCACTTCATGCTCTGCCACCAGTCGTGGCAAATCCGCCAACGTGCCGGTAAACACCCGCTGATTGATCGTGGTGCCCTGCTGAATCAACGCCGCCGGGGTGTCTGCCCCGCGACCATGCTTGATCAACTGCTCGCAGATAACCGGCAAGCCCACCAGGCCCATGTAGAACACCAACGTCTGCGCCGGCGCGACCAGGTCGGCCCATGGCAGATCGGTGGAGCCGTCCTTCAAATGCCCGGTGACAAACCGCACAGACTGCGCGTAATCGCGATGGGTCAGCGGAATCCCGGCGTACGCCGCGCAACCGCTGGCTGCCGTGATGCCCGGCACCACCTGGAACGGGATGCCTTGGGCCGCCAGTTCTTCGATCTCTTCACCGCCGCGACCGAAGATGAACGGATCACCGCCCTTCAACCGCACCACCCGCTTGCCCTGTTTGGCCAGATCCACCAATTGCTGGTTGATCTGATCCTGCGGCACCGCGTGGTCGGCGCGACGCTTGCCGACATAAACCCGCTCGGCATCGCGACGGCACAGCTCCAGAATTGCCGGCGCCACCAGGCGGTCATACAGCACCACATCGGCTTGCTGCATCAGGCGCAAGGCACGGAACGTCAGCAGGTCGGGGTCACCCGGCCCCGCGCCGACCAAATACACCTCGCCGGTCGTCACATCCGCTTCGCCGTCGATTTTCGCCTGTAACAGACGCTCGGCTTCAGCGCCCTGCCCGGCCAGTTGCCGGTCAGCGATCGGGCCTTGAAAGACGTCTTCCCAGAATCCGCGACGCTGCTGCACATCCGGAAACAGACCTTTGACCTGATGGCGAAAACGCGCCGCCAACCCCGCCAGTTGGCCGTAGGTGGACGGTATCCAGGTTTCAATCTTGGCGCGGATCAACCGTGCCAGCACCGGCGCATCGCCGCCGCTGGACACCGCAATAATCAACGGGGAACGATCGACAATCGCCGGAAAGATCACGCTACACAGGGCCGGCGCATCCACGACGTTGACCGGCACACAACGCCGATGGGCATCAGCGGAAACTTGCGCGTTCAACAACTCGTCATCGGTGGCGGCAATGATTAGCCCGCAACCGTCCAGATCCGTCTCGGCATAACCGCGCAACAGGCACTCGCCACCGCTGCCGGCCACCAGTTCGCGCAATTGCGGTTCGATTTCAGGTGCAACCACCCGCAGCAGCGCACCGGCATCGGCCAGCAGGCGGGATTTGCGCAAGGCAATCTCCCCCCCACCGACGACCAACACACGACTGCCGCGCAGGTTGTGAAACAGCGGCAGATAGTTCATTTAGCCGATGACCTCAAGGCCACCCATGTACGGCTTCAGAACTTCAGGCACACGGATCGAACCGTCGGCCTGCTGATAGTTTTCCAGCACCGCCACCAGGGTACGACCGACCGCCAGGCCGGAACCGTTCAGGGTGTGAACCAGTTCAGGCTTGCCGGTTTCCGGGTTGCGGAAACGCGCTTGCATGCGACGGGCCTGGAAATCGCCGCAGTTGGAGCACGACGAAATTTCGCGGTACTTGTCCTGGCTCGGAATCCACACTTCCAGATCGTAAGTCTTGACCGCGCTGAAGCCCATGTCGCCGGTGCACAGCGCCAGGGTGCGGTAAGGCAGTTCCAGCAGTTGCAGGACTTTCTCGGCGTTGGCGGTCAGGCCTTCCAGCGCTTGCATCGACGTCGACGGTTCAACGATCTGGACCATTTCGACTTTGTCGAATTGGTGCTGACGGATCATGCCGCGGGTGTCACGACCCGACGCGCCGGCTTCACTGCGGAAGCATGGGGTGTGCGCCACAAACT
>NZ_JBFUKU010000120.1:0-15936 GCF_056400685.1 Pseudomonas sp. P5_A12
GCCGAACTCTTCCATCGGCAGACGGTTGGACGACGAGCCAGCGCGATCGGCAGCCAGCAAGGCGTCGATATCGGCCTGACCGGCGTCACCGGTTTCTTCCAGGGCCGCAGCCCACTCATCAGCCAGTGCCTGGTCGTCCATGGCGCTCATATCGTCGTTCATCATTTGTCCTCGGCGGGCAAAAATTCAGTGAGTAGCAGTCTGTTGAAACAAAGGAGGTTGAGCGCCGGTCAGTGGCGCTCGATCGGCTCGATCACTTGCAACGCGAGGTTGCCTTTGTGCGAGCCCATCTTGACCTTGAAGGCAGGCACGCCGTTGGCGCGCATGATCATTTCTTCCGGCATCTCGACCGGGATAATGTCCCCCGGCTGCATATGCAGGATGTCGCGCAAGCGCAACTGGCGACGGGCAACCGTGGCACCGATCGGTACATCGACATCCAGCACGTCCTGACGCAAGGCATTGACCCAGCGCTCGTCCTGATCGTCGAGGTCCGACTGGAAACCGGCGTCGAGCATTTCGCGCACGGGCTCGATCATCGAGTACGGCATGGTCACGTGCAGGTCGCCGCCACCGCCATCGAGTTCGATGTGGAACGTGGACACCACCACCGCTTCGCTCGGGCCGACGATGTTGGCCATGGCCGGGTTGACTTCCGAGTTGATGTACTCGAAGTTCACTTCCATGATTGCCTGCCAGGCTTCCTTCAAATCGACGAAGGCCTGCTCCAGCACCATGCGTACCACGCGCAGTTCGGTCGGGGTGAACTCACGCCCCTCGATCTTGGCGTGACGGCCATCACCGCCGAAGAAGTTGTCCACCAGCTTGAACACCAGTTTGGCGTCGAGGATGAACAGTGCAGTGCCGCGCAACGGCTTGATCTTGACCAGGTTGAGGCTGGTCGGTACGTACAGCGAGTGCACGTACTCGCCAAACTTCAACACCTGCACACCACCGACGGCAACGTCCGCCGAGCGACGCAGCAAGTTGAACATGCTGATGCGGGTGTAACGGGCAAAACGCTCGTTGATCATCTCCAGGGTCGGCATGCGTCCGCGGACGATGCGATCCTGGCTGGTCAGGTCGTAGCTTTTGACGCTGCCGGGTTCAGCAACGTCATCGGTCTGTACCAGACCATCGTCGACGCCATGCAACAGCGCATCGATCTCATCCTGGGACAGCAGGTCCTGCACGGCCATGTCGTGTTCCTACTGCAGTACGAAATTAGTGAAAAGCAACTGTTCGATCACCACTTTGCCGAGCTCTTTCTGCGCCACTTCCTGCACGCTGGCCGTGGCCTTCTGACGCAACATCTCCTGGCCAATCGGCGTGGCCAGGGTGGTGAAATCCTGACCGGAGAACAGCATGACCAGGTTGTTGCGGATCACCGGCATGTGCACTTTGAGCGCGTCCAGATCGGCCTGATTGCGACCCTGCATGGTGATGCTCACCTGCATGTAGCGCTGACGGCCATTCTGGTTGAAGTTGGCCACGAAGGCCGGCGCCATGGACTCAAAAATCGCTGACTGCTTGCCAACCACTGCGGTTTCCACCGCGGCAGGCTTGCTCTGGGCGCTGTGCATGAAGAACCAGGTCGCCCCCACGGACAAGCCAATCGCCAACAGCATGGCCACCACGATCAAAATGATCAGCTTGATCTTGCCTTTGGTTGCGGGGTCTTTTACTGCTGCGTCGCTCTTCGCCATGCCAATAATCCGTCACTATTCGGGTTTTCACAGTCGCACGGCAAGGCAAGAGCAAGTGTTATGCCAGAAGTGTCGGGAGGGGATTTAAGGGGCACCACGAAAACAATGCAGGAGCGAGCCTGCTCGCGATGAGGCAGTAACATTCAACATCTTCATTGACTGTTACACCGCTATCGCCGGCAAGCCGGTCTCGCTCCCACAGGGGGTATTGCATTGAATCAGGCGTAGTAGTCGACCGCGCTGGAGCCGATCACGCTGGTAGCGGCTTCCGACACTTCTGCCACAGACGGCGCAGTTTCATCATCCATGGAATCAACACGACCACCGCCGGCGCTGGTGCGACCACCCTGCCCCTGCTGAGCCTGATTCTGCCCCTGACCTTGCCAGCCACGCGACTGATCAGACACGTTGACGTCAACCTGCCCCATGCCCTGCTGCGTGAACATGTCACGCAGGCGATGCATTTGACTGTCCAGCGCTTCGCGAACGCTTGGATGGGCGCTTATGAAAGTGACTTGGGTCTGTTGGTCCGGAACCATGTTCACCCGAATGTCGAGGCGACCCAGCTCGGCCGGCTGCAACTGAATGTCGGCCGCCTTGAGGTTGGCGCTGGAGAGGTACATGACCCGGTTGACCACCTCTTCGGTCCAGCCACTCTGATGCATGGCGATCGRCTGATTCACCGGCAACGCGTTGGCCGTCTTAGGGGTGGCCGCTTGAGTCAATGCCGCCAGACGGTTGGCGAAGTCATCGACACGGGTATCACTGCTGGCAGTTTTCAGGTCTTTCAGGCCGTCATCAATGAGTCCACTGAACGCTTTCTCGCCGCCTTGACGGGTGCTGTCCTTGTCGGTTTGCAGATCGACCAAGCTCTCCATGCCGGCAGTAAAGTTCTGCGCAGAGGTCGCTTCACCGTCTGCCTGGGCCTGGGCCGGGGAAGCTTTCACCTGAGCCTGACTGGAAGCTGAGACGTGACCACTTTGCTCCATGGCCAAACGCACTGCTGGCAGGGCATCGAGCGGGTCGGCTTCAGGATCGAAGTCGCTGTCGGTGGTTGCAGTGGCTTGCGCAGAAGCGGTAGCTACAGGCGCCGTGACCTGCGACTGCGCTGCCGCCATCAAGGCTTGGGCGAGGGACGGATCGATTGGGGCGGTGTCGAGCACCGGCGTCTGACTCGTACCCGGCGCGACATCGCTGGCCCCCTCGACCGGCGCCGGTTTTTCGGCGGGCAAGGAATTGCCGCTATCGGCAACCGAAGGTTCCGAGGCGGCAGCGTTATCGCTGCTGGCGTCGGATTCTGCGGTGTCTTGCGTCGCAGTGTCCGTTGCCGGTGTGGTGGATTTGTTCGCGTCCGCAGCAGGCTTGTCCTGACCCTGATTGGCATAGACCTGAGCGAAGCTGGACGCCTTGTCCCCGGGCTCGGCTGCCACCGCCGAGGTATTGACGGAAACAGCGAGCGTCTTGGCCGCTGGGCTGGCCTGAAGAAGTGAATTGGGGGTAACGGGCATGAAACGGTCTCCGCTGCACTGGGATCATAGGTACAGTTGAGTGAGTTGACTGCAAGGGTCGGGCCAGCATGACCAAAGCGGCGTTAACAACACCGAATGGTCAGATTACCCGGAGAGAGAGCGCTGTCTTTCTGCTTCATATAGCGGTCGGATGATGGCGAATTCGCTGTCGATTTTTTCAAGCAGTTTTTCAATGTCCGCCATTTTTCTTTCCTTGGCGCATTGCTCCAGTTCATGACACAGCTTAGCCAGGCGAACGGCGCCCATATTGCTGCTGCTGCCCTTGAAACTATGAGCGGCATTCATAAACCGGGAGGCATCTTTGGCCTTTCGCAAGTCACTCAAACGCTCTTCGGAATCGCGAAGAAACGTCTCCAGCAGGTCTGGGTACTCATCCTCCATCACTTCCCGCAACGCGCTCAGCACGTCTGGGTCCAGATGTATGTCAGCCACTTGCTCTCTCCTTGATCAAGAATGCGTGAATTATGCCAGAGCCTCCCAAAAAAACTCCACGCGCGCACTGCGCCCCTCGTCAGACCAGCTCGCATTTCGGCCCAACTGGCGGACAAGGCTCACGCCACGGCCCGAGAGACGGACACCATCAAGCGGTCGTTCCAGCGCCCGCGCCACGTCAAAACCCTTGCCACTGTCTTCAACCCGAACAGTCAGGCAACCGCCCTTGCCTTCTGGCGTGACCTGCAAATGCACCCGCACGTAACCGTCCTGCAATGCATCCAGCCGTTCATTGCGCTGAAGATAATAGCGCGCAAAGCCCGATGCATCGCGCTTGAGGCTTGAATCCAGACCCAGCACGCCATGTTCMAGTGCGTTGGAATACAGCTCGGAGAGCACACTGTAGAGCGCACCGCTTTGAGCCCGCAACCCGTGAACCTCAAGCAGTAACTGCAACAGGTAGGGCAACGGATTGAAACGCTTGAGGGTCGCGGCGCGGAATTCAAAACTTGCCGACCAGTCCAGCGGACAGGACTGGCCGCTGTCGGAGTACACCAGCGCAGGCGGGCTCAGTTGCGCCGCCTCCAACAGACTGACTTCGACCATGCTCACGTCATCGCGGGCGTCGCCGCCAAAATCCCGCAGGGCCTGTTCGATTTCCTCCAACAGCGTGTCAGGCTGACGATTGGCCACAAACACCTGCCGCAACCGCTCCACGCCAAACAATTGTTCGTCGCCATCACACGTGTCGATGACCCCGTCGGACAGCAGGAACACTCGATCCCCGACAGCCATCGGGAACACTTCGGTGCGGTCATCGAAGGTTTGCGGGCTCAGCACGCCCAAGGGCAGGTGGCGCGATGTCAGCGGCTTGCGCTCCCCCGTGGCGATGGCGTGCAGATAGCCGTCCGGCATTCCGCCATTCCAGACCTCCACCGAGCGTCGTTGAAAGCTCAAACACAACAACGTGGCGCAGCAGAACATGTCCACCGGCAGGATGCGTTTGAGCTTGGCGTTCATTTCCCGCAGGGTTTCAGGCAGGCCGTAGCCCTTGGCCGTCATGCCGTAGAAGACTTCGGCAAGTGGCATGGCGCCCACGGCCGCTGGCAAACCATGGCCGGTGAAGTCCCCCAACAAAACGTGCATGTCGCCAGCCGGGTTGAAAGTAGCCAACAGCAGGTCACCGTTGAACAGCGCGTAAGGCGATTGCAGGTAGCGGATGTTCGGCGCACTCAGACAGCCGGAATGCGCCACCTTGTCGAACACCGCCTTGGCCACCCGCTGCTCATTGAGCAAATACTCGTGATGTCTGGCGATCAGGTCACGCTGTTGCAGCACGGTAGCTTGCAAGCGGCGCAAGCGATCCATCGCCTTGATCTTGGCCGCCAGAATAACCGGGTTGTAGGGCTTTGCCAGAAAGTCATCGCCGCCAGCCTCCAGGCATCGGGCCAGGGCTTCGCTTTCGCTGAGCGAGGTCAGGAAGATGATCGGCACCAGGGTTTCCCCGGCCAACAACTTTATCTGCCGCGCGGCCTCGAAACCGTCCATCACCGGCATCATGGCGTCCATCAACACCAAGTGCGGTCGTTGCTGGCGAAATGTATCGACCGCATCGGCACCATGGGCGGCCGTCAACACTTCATGACCCTGGCGGCGGACGATATGCGACAGCAGCATGCGATCGGCCGCGCTGTCTTCGGCGATGAGTATCGTCAGGGGTTCGAGTGACTGCATGCCCGTCAACTGATGTCGAACAGCTTGTCGAAGTTGGAGATAGCGAGGATTTTCCGGACATCCGAACTGCTATTGACCACACGAATATCGGATCTGTCTCCGCCAGAGTGATCCCGCAGCAGGAGCAACATGCCCAGCGCCGAGCTATCGAGGTAGGTTGCGTCTTTCAAGTCGACTACCACCGATTTCGGCATCTTGCCGTCTTTGCGCTCGTACGACTTACGAAATTCCAGATGCTTGGCGAAATCGAATCGTCCCTTGACCGATATCGTAAGTTGTTTCCCATCCCGGGATAGTTCTGCTGTGACTGTCATTTAACGGCTTCCTTGTCATTGGCTAGCGTGCTGCACAAGGTTTAGCACTTGGCAGGGATAGGGGCAAGACTGGTAAGTTGCAGAGTCTTCGAGTACGCCATCGCGGGCAAGCCACRCTCCCACAGGATTCGTGTCGTTCAAAGCAAATACGAACAACACGAATCCTGTGGGAGCGTGGCTTGCCCGCGAAGAACGATGACAYGGAACCACTGATTCAATACGGATCATGCCTCGGCAAGCGCTGCGACAACTCATCCAGCAGCTTCTGCTCGCGTTTGTCTTCCAACTGTTGTGCCTCATCCTTGTAACGCTGCACAAGTTTTCGCAATCCTTCGACACGGGCGAACGCCTGTTGCCAGGTATCTCGCGCCTTGTTCAGGTTATTTTGGTGCCAGTTCAGGCTCTGCCGCTGCTGATCGATGGCGGTGCCCAGTTGCGCCAGAAAGCCCTGATACCCCAGCAACCACTGGCCGGAAACGCCACTGCTGCCGCGCACGATCCATTGTTCCTGGTATTCGAGGCGGAAGGCTTCAAGGTCGGCCAGCTTGCTTTCTGCCACACGCACCTGCCCCTGAAAATGCCCGAGGCGCAGGACGGCGGTTTTCTCGGCCTTTTCGGCCATGTCCACCACCGGCACCAGGCGCGCGGCTCGACTTATGGCCATGGTCGGTTAGCCGCCCGCTGCCGGAGCGAAGATGGAAGCGAGATGGTTGACGCTGGCGCCCATGCCGATGTTGTCGTTCAAACCCTGACGCAGGTACGTGACCATGGCCGGCTGGAGCGAAATCGCCGTGTCGGTTTCACGATCACCGCCCGGCACATAAGCACCGACACTGATCAAATCACGACTCTGCTGATAGCGAGACCAGTACTGCTTGAACATCTGCGCGCGGGTCATGTGTTCCGGGCTGACCACCGACGGCATGACCCGGCTGATGGATGCTTCGATATCGATGGCCGGGTAATGACCCTCTTCAGCCAGTCGACGGGACAACACGATGTGCCCGTCGAGCACGCCGCGCGCGGCATCGGCGATCGGGTCTTGCTGATCATCGCCTTCGGACAACACGGTGTAGAACGCGGTGATCGAACCACCGCCCTTTTCGGCGTTGCCGGCCCGCTCCACCAATTTTGGCAACTTGGCGAATACCGACGGCGGATACCCCTTGGTGGCCGGCGGCTCGCCAATGGCCAGGGCGATTTCCCGCTGGGCCTGGGCGAAACGAGTCAGGGAATCCATGAGCAACAGGACATTCTTGCCCTTGTCGCGGAAATACTCGGCGATACGCGTGCAATACATCGCCGCGCGCAGACGCATCAGCGGCGCATCGTCCGCTGGAGACGCCACGACCACGGAACGCTTGAGCCCTTCTTCACCGAGGCTGTGCTCGATGAATTCCTTGACTTCGCGCCCCCGCTCACCGATCAGTCCGACCACGATAATGTCGGCCTCGGTGAAGCGAGTCATCATGCCCAGCAGTACCGATTTACCGACACCAGTACCGGCGAACAGCCCGAGACGCTGGCCGCGACCGACTGTCAACAAACCGTTGATGGTGCGAATGCCCACATCCAGCGGTTCGCTGATCGGTTCACGCTTGAGCGGGTTGATGGCGGGACCGTCCATCGACACCCAGTCTTCGGCTTTCATCCCGCCTTTGCCGTCCAGCGCACGACCGGCGCCATCGAGCACCCGGCCCAGCATGCTCATGCCCATTGGCAAGCGGCCGGTATCGGCGAGCGGGACCACACGGGCACCGGGGGCAATGCCAGCAACGCTGCCCACAGGCATCAGGAATACTTTGCTGCCGGAGAATCCCATGACCTCGGCTTCGACCTGCACCGGGTGGTAGCTGTCGTCGTTGATGACCATGCAGCGGCTACCCATGGCAGCGCGCAAGCCTTCAGCTTCGAGGGTCAGGCCGACCATGCGCAGCAAGCGGCCTTCCAGAACCGGCGCGCCGGCAAGCTCCGTGGCCTCGGCGTAACCGCCCAGGCGCTTGGCGAAGCTGGTGCGTTCAAGGCGCATCAGGATCGTCCAGTTGCGGCTCGAGCGGCGCCACGGCAGGCTTTTCGTCRATCGGCAGCTCCAGGTGCAGATCCGGTGCAGATGGGTGCAGCGTCTGATCGTGCAACTGATCGAGCAGCTTGGCCATGACTTGGGCGACGCGGGTTTCGACGGTGGCGTCGATGCGACTGTGTTCCGTTTCAACCCGGCAACCACCGGGCAACAACGACTCGTCTTCGACGATGCGCCAGGTTTCTTCGTGGCGTTCGCGCAACGCTTTGACTTGTTCGAAGTCCTGCGGATTGATGTACAAACGCACATTGCCCACGCCCAAAGGCAAGAGCTTGAGCGCTTCACGCATGACGTGTTCGATCTGCGTCGAGTCGATGGCCAGTTCGCGCTGAATCACTTGTTTGGTGATGTGCTGCACGAGGTCGACCATGGACCGCTCAATGAAAGTGTCCTGCTCGGCGATAGGCTCGAACAGGTTGACCATCAGTTGTTCAAGACCGGCAATCTTCGGCGCCAGCGCCGCTTCGGCTTCCTGACGAACTTTGAGCGTGGTGCTGTGAAAACCTTCTTTCTCGCCCACGGCGAAGCCTTCGTTGTAGGCCTCCTGGCGAATCGCTTCGAGTTCTTCGAGGGTCAGTGGCTGGACTTCGTCCAGCGGCACTTCTTCCATCTGCGGTGGCTCGGGCTCGGGGTCAGGCTCCGGCACAAAAGGGTCGAAACTGGGCAGCGCCCAGACGTCGAAACCGGCAACGTGTTTGCCACGAATCAAGTCGGTCTGAAACTCATCATGTTTAGACGACATAGTGACCTTAGATCATCTCTTCGCCGCCCTTCCCGCCGAGAACGATTTCTCCGGCTTCGGCCATACGGCGGGCAATGGTGAGGATTTCTTTCTGCGCGGTTTCCACATCGCTGACACGCACCGGGCCTTTGGCCTCAAGGTCGTCGCGCAACAGTTCGGCCGCTCGTTTGGACATGTTCTTGAAGATCTTTTCCTTGACGCTTTCGTCCGACCCCTTGAGGGCCAGTACCAGCACGTCGGAGGACACTTCGCGCAGCAACGCCTGAATCCCGCGGTCGTCGACATCGGACAGGTTGTTGAACACGAACATGAGGTCTTCGATCTGGCCGGACAGGTCTTCGTCGACTTCGCGGATCGAGTCCATCAACTGGCCTTCGATCGAGCTGTCTAGGAAGTTCATGATATCGGCCGCACGCTTGATGCCACCCAGGTTGGTGCGCGAGGCATTCGAATTGCCGGAGAACTGCTTCTCGAGAATCTGGTTGAGTTCTTTCAGGGCAGCCGGCTGTACGGTGTTCAGCGAGGAGACCCGCAGGATGATGTCCAGTCGGACCTTGTGGTCGAAGTTGCCGAGTACTTCACCGGCCTGATCAGGGTCGAGATACGCCACAACGATCGCCTGGATCTGTGGGTGCTCGTAACGGATCACGTCGGCAACGGCACGCGGCTCCATCCACTTCAGGCTGTCGAGGCCACTGGTGTTGCCACCCAAGAGGATGCGGTCGATCAGGCCGTTGGCCTTGTCTTCGCCCAAGGCCTGGGTGAGCATTTTGCGCACGTAGTCGTCGGAGCCGACGCCCAGGCTGGTCTGGTCACCGACGATGTTGACGAACTCGCTCATGACCTGCTCGACCTGCTCGCGGTGCACGTTGCCCATCTGGGCCATCGCTACACCCACGCGCTGGACCTCTTTAGGCCCCATGTGACGCAATACCTGTGCAGCATCGGTCGAACCGAGGGACAGCAGCAGAATCGCGGCTTTGTCGACCTTGGACAGTTTGGCGGCAACGGCTCGGTTATCACTCATCTGCGTTAATCCACTCTTTCACGACCTGGGCCACGCGACCCGGGTCTTCTGCCACCAGACTCTTGATTGCATTCAACTGCGCGTCATAGCCCTCGCTCGGGCTTGGCAGCAGGATGCTTTGCGGGCCGCCGAGGCTGACGCGGTCGTTGGCCAGTTCGCCATCCAGGCCGCCCATGCCACCCAACTCGACGTCGCTGCCGATCAGCTGTTTATCTTTGCCGCCACCGGTGATGTTGTTGAGTACCGGACGCAGCACGCCGAACACCAGCACCAGGATGAACAAGACACCCAGCAATTGCTTGACGACGTCCCAGAACCACGGCTGCGAGTAGAACGCAATATCGGCAATCACTTCACCGCGCTCTGCGGAGAACGGCATGTTGATCACACTGACGCTGTCGCCACGGCTGGCATCGAAACCGACCGCATCCTGCACCAGACGGGTGAAGCGCGCCAATTCATCAGCGGTCCACGGTGCCCGGGTAGTTTCGCCGTTGGCGGCGTTGACCTTGACCTGATCGTCCACCACCACCGATACCGACAGGCGATTGAGTCGGCCCTGCTGTTGCCTGGTGTGGCTGATGGAGCGGTCGAGTTCGAAGTTCTTGGTGGATTGTTGACGCTTGTCGGCCGGGTACGGCGCCAGCATCGGCTGACCGGTGGCAGGGTCCATGATTTGTTGACCGTTGGCATCGATCAACGGCTGACCTGGCTGCACCATGCCGGCCGACGCAGTCGTACCACTGGTGGATTGCGGTGCCGAGGCTGGCGACGGCGGCTGGTTGCTCAGAGCTCCCGGCACACCTTGCGGGCCATTGCTGGCGGTGCGTTGTTCGTTGACCGATTGCTCGCTGCGCAACGCCGGTTGATCCGGGTTGAATTGCTCGGAGGTCGATTCGACGGTACTGAAATCGACGTCGGCAGACACTTCGGCTTTATAGCGATCGTTGCCCAGCACCGGTTGCAGGATGTTGTGCACGCGCTGGGTCAGCATGCTTTCCATGCGGCGGCTGTAATCGAATTGCTTGCCGGCCATGGTCAGTTCGGAGTTTTCCGCCTGATCCGACAGCAGGTTTCCCTTCTGGTCGACGACGGTGATCTGGGATTTACTCAGTTCAGGAACACTGGTCGCGACCAGGTTGATGATCGCCACCACTTGACCCGGCTCCAGCGAACGACCGGAATACAATTCAACCAGAACCGAAGCGCTCGGCTTGCGTTCGTCACGCACGAACACCGAACTTTTCGGAATCGCCAGGTGTACGCGGGCGCCCTTGACGTTGTTCAGACTGGAAATGGTGCGTGCCAATTCGCCTTCGAGACCGCGACGATAACGGGTCGCTTCCATGAACTGGCTGGTCCCCAGGCCCTGGTCCTTGTCGAGGATTTCAAAGCCGATGTTGCCGTCGCTGGGAGTGACACCGGCCGCCGCGAGTTTAAGTCGCGCACGGGACAAATCATCGGCCTTGACCAGCAATGCGCCAGAGTTCGGTTCAACGGTGTAAGGAATATCGGCGGAGGCCAGGGTATCCATGACCTGCTTGGCGTCCATACCGGCAAGGCTGCCGTACAGAGGCCGGTAGTCCGGCTGCTGAGACCACAGCACCACGGCAAAACCTATCGCCACGCTCGCAGCCAGGCCAACCAACAGGCCCACCTGACGCAACATGGTCATCTCGGAGAGGTTCTCCAGGAAGGACAACCCAAACAGCGGCGGTTTCCCGTCTATTGGATTGACCCTGGCCGGAACGTTATCGGCGCCTGCTTCTGCCATGACTCAATTCGTCCTTAAACCGGCATCTGCATGATGTCTTGGTAAGCCTGGACCAGCTTGTTACGCACTTGCGTCAACGCCTGGAAAGAGACACTAGCCTTCTGCGAGGAAATCATGACGTCTGTCAAGTCGACGCCGCTCTTGCCGATCTCGAAGGCACTGGCCAACTGAGTGGACGCCTGCTGAGTGTCGTTCACTTTATTGATGGCTTGACCGAGCATGTCGGAAAAGCTGCTACCACCCAATTCAGGGATTGCGGCTGTCGATTTAGGCGCAGACATGGCATCCATTTGCATGGAACGCATATCCAGCATCAACCGATTGAATTCAATACCTTGGCTCATGATCTACTCTCGTTGGCAACCCGCATTTTTTTGACACTCACTCGGCGGGTAGAGAGGTGTTAGCAACAAGGGTGCCAGCTCCGTGATGGCTCTAAACAAAACCCAACCTCTATTCAAGCCCTAACGCAATCTGTAGCAGCTGGCGAAGCCTGCTACAGGGATCAGGTGGCGAACAAGTAAGCTTCCACGTCCATTCCTGCATCACGCATTTGCGCCAGCTTGTAGCGCAGGGTCCTGGGACTAATGCCCAGGCGTTCAGCCGCTTCTTTGCGACGGCCGCGCTCAGAACGCAGGGTATCGATGATCATCTGGAATTCGCGACGCCGCAGGTCGTCACCCAAGGCACCTGCCGATTCGGCCTCGCCCTCTGACGCGCGAACAGGCACCGGCGACGAAACGGGCAACGGCGCGCAGGTCACTGCCCCGACCAGACAGAAATCCTGCGGCTGGATCACTCCGCCCTGCTGCAGAATCAAGGCGCGCTGAATGGCATTGTCCAACTCACGCACATTGCCCGGCCACGGATAACCAATCAGGCACGCCTGCGCTTCGGGGGACAGCCGCGCCACTGCATGCTTCATTTTATTGACGTGTTTGGCCAACAGTCGCTCAGCCAGCGGCAGGATGTCGGCCGTGCGCTCGCGCAGCGGACGCCAGGCCAGCGGAAACACCGACAGCCGATAGTAAAGGTCTTCACGAAAACGCCCCGCCGCCACTTCGCCAGCCAGATCGCGGTTGGTGGTGGCCACGACCCGAATGTCCAGCGTKATCGTTTTGCGTGCGCCCACCCGTTCGACTTCACGCTCCTGCAAAACGCGCAGCAACTTGGCCTGGAGGCCGAGGGGCATTTCGGAAATTTCATCGAGCAGAATCGTGCCGCCGTCAGCCTGTTCGAACTTGCCGGCCTGCGCCGCAATGGCGCCCGTGAACGAACCCTTTTCGTGACCGAACAACGTGGCTTCGAGCATATTGTCGGGGATCGCTGCGCAGTTGATCGCAATAAACGGCTGACTGGCGCGATGGGAATGCTGGTGGATGTAGCGGGCCAACACTTCTTTACCGGTGCCGGATTCCCCAGAGATCAATACCGTGGAATCACTGCGCGCCACTCGGGCGGCCAACTCCAGCAACTGAGCACTGGCCGGCTCGAATGCGACCGGACCTTCGCCCTCGACCGTACCGAGATTACCCAACGCATGACGCGCCACCAAATCAAGCAAAGCCTTGGGCTCGAACGGTTTGACCAGATAATCCGCCGCCCCCTGACGCATCGCATCAACGGCCCGTTCGACGGCACCATGGGCCGTCATCAGCAACACCGGCAATTGCGGCTGACGCGCCCGCAGCAAACCGAGCAGCTGGTGCCCGTCCATGCCCGGCATATTGACGTCACTGATCACCAGATTGAACGCCTCGACAACCACCGCCGCCAACGCATCCTCTGCCGAACCCACCGCCTTGAAATCGTGCCCCGCCAGCAACAGCGTATCGGCCAATGCGTCGCGTAGTGCGCGATCATCCTCGACCAGTAAAACCTTGATTGCCATGCCTTTCATTGCACTCCCTGGGCACTGGGTTTATCACCCGAAAAAAGCGGCAGAATCACTTGCGCACACGTGCCGCGCCCCGGTCGCGAGCGTAGCTTCAATTCTCCCTGATGCGCACGCGCCACCGCCTTGACCACGGTCAGACCCAAGCCCGTCCCAGTGGTTTTGGTGGTGAAAAACGGCTCCCCCAGACGTGCCAGGACGTGGCTGCCGATGCCACTGCCGCCGTCGCTAACGCACACGCGCAGGGTGTTTTCACGGGTATAAAAGTGAACCTTCAAGCGGACATCGCCGGCACTCGCCTGAATCGCATTCTCGACCAGATTGAGGATCGCCCCGATCAGCGTGTCGCGATTACACAGCAACTCGCCAGCGTGACTGTCGCACTGCCAACGGACTGACAGGTCTTGAACATGCGTCAGTGCTGCCGCTTGCAGCGATTGCATCAACTGTTTCGGCGTGATGCGGTCGGTCAGCGGCAGCTCGCCGCGTGCGAACACCAGCATGTCGCGAACCTGATGTTCCAGCTCATGCAAACGCTCTTTCAGGCGACCGGCAAAACGCTGCTGCGTGGCGACTGGCAGCTCTTTCTCAGCCAAGTGACTGGCATAAAGCAAAGCAGCTGACAACGGCGTACGAATTTGATGAGCCAGGGAGGCGACCATTCGGCCGAGGGAAGACAAGCGCTCGTGACGGGCCAACTGATCTTGCAGATGACGGGTTTCAGTCAAGTCGTTCAGCAGCACCAACTGACCTGGCTCAGCGTCCAGCGAGCGAGTGGCAATCGACAGACGCCGACCGTCCTTGAGAGAGATTTCATGACCGTCGTCTTTACGAGGCGCGAAACAACGGGCGATGACCTGGCGCCAGAGTTCACCTTCGAGCGGCAGACCGAGCAATTCGCACGCCGCCGGATTGGCTTCGCGCACAATGCCTTGGGCATCGATTACGATGACGCCGCCGGGCAACAGGTCGAGGAGATTTTGCAGACGATTAGCCAGGCGTTCTTTTTCCGCCAGCTCTTGCATGCGCTGTGCACTGACCACCGCCAACTCACCCTTGAGCTCGGTGACCCGGGCTTCAAGCAGGCTGTAGGAGTCGGTCAGTTGACTCGACATCTGACTGAACAGCGCAAACGCCTGCTCAAGGCCAAGCCGGCTTGCCTGCTCTACGGACGACGGCTGCCCCGAAACGTCAGGGACAGGAGACAACTGGGCGGCTTGGGGCATTGTGCTCTCTCGCTTGGTTGACCGTCAGTTAAACGGAACGTTGCGAGGGACGTAGCAATACCCGTGCCTAAAAAAACCGCCCAAAAATGAAGGACTTGAAAAACAGGCGTCAATCATCTGCCTGTTCATCACCGTCGCGACGGCTCATGCCGTACTTGCGCATCTTCTCCACCAGCGTGGTGCGACGAATACGCAGGCGTTCAGCAGCGCGCGCCACAATGCCATTGGCATCATCCAGCGCTTGCTGAATAAGCCCCTGCTCCAGACCACCGAGATAGTCCTTCAGGTCCAGGCCTTCCGGGGGCAGCATGGCAGTGGTGGTGAAGTCCGGGGAATGACCATTGATGGCCACCCGCTCTTCAAGATCATTGCGCAGGCTGTCGACCAACTGCTCGTCTTCGTCATCGACGTAGCGGAATTTCTTCGGCAACTCGATCACACCGATTACCCCGTAGGGGTGCATGATCGCCATGCGCTCCACCAGGTTGGCGAGTTCGCGAACGTTGCCCGGCCAACCGTGACGGCACAGCGACATGATYGCGGCGGAGTTGAAACGGATCGACCCGCGCTTCTCGTGCTCCATGCGCGAGATCAATTCGTTCATCAGCAGCGGGATGTCTTCGACACGTYCGCGCAGGGGCGCCATCTCGATCGGGAACACGTTCAGGCGGTAATACAAGTCTTCGCGGAACGTGCCGATCTCGATCATGCTTTCGAGGTTCTTGTGGGTCGCGGCAATGATGCGCACGTCGACACTTTRGGTCTTGTTACTGCCCACGCGCTCGAAGGTGCGCTCCTGCAGGACACGCAGCAGCTTGACCTGCATCGGCAGCGGCATGTCGCCGATTTCATCAAGAAACAGGGTGCCGCCATTAGCCAGCTCGAAACGCCCGGCACGGCTGGTGATCGCCCCGGTGAAGGCGCCCTTCTCGTGGCCGAACAATTCGCTTTCCAGCAACTCGGCCGGGATCGCCCCACAATTGACCGGAACGAATGGCGCCTCACGACGCCTGGAGTGATAGTGCAAGTTGCGCGCAACCACTTCCTTGCCGGTGCCGGACTCGCCAAGAATCAGTACGCTGGCGTCGGTGTCAGCCACTTGTTGCATCATCTGACGCACGTGTTGAATCGCCCGGCTGGTGCCGACAAGGCTGCGGAACAGATTGGGTTCACGGTGACGACCGCGCTCGCGAGCCTGGTCGTACATTTCGCGATAGACCTGAGCACGGTGCAGGGAGTCGAGCAATTTGCTGTAGCTGGGTGGCATTTCGAGGGTCGACAGCACTCGACGTCGCTGGTCTTCTGGCAAGTCAACGGCAGAATTATCGCCCATTAACAAAACCGGAAGGAACTCATCCCAGGTTGCGAGTGTCTTTAGCAAGCCCGTAAGTGCGCCAGAAGCATTAACCGACCCGATGAGGACACAGATCACGTCACGACTTGATGACAAAGAGCCGACAGCCTGCTGCCACTCATGG
>NZ_JBFUKU010000121.1:0-15930 GCF_056400685.1 Pseudomonas sp. P5_A12
GCGCCAGCGCAGGCCACCCATAAACAAGACGAACGCACCACCCGCGAGGATCAGAAGTGATGTCCCCAGGTCCGGCTGGCGCACGATCAAGATAAATGGCAAGCCAATCAGAAACAGGCTGACCGCAACATGCTTGAGCTGCGGCGGCAAGGTGCGCTTGGACAAATACCAGGCGATGGTCGCCGGCATCAGGATTTTCATGAATTCCGAGGGCTGGAAGCGGATGACGCCGGGGATGTTGATCCAGCGCGTGGCGCCCATGGCGTTGTGGCCCATGACATCCACCACCACCAGCAATAGCACACCGATCACATAACCGACCGGCACCCACCGCGCCATGAAACGAGGTTCGAACTGCGCGATGACGATCATCGACACCAGGCCGATGCCGAACGAAGTGGCTTGCTTGGCCAGCAGGTCCCAGCTCTTGCCGCTGGCCGAATACAGCACGAACAGGCTGCCCGCGGCGAGGGTCAGCAGCAAAATGAGCAACGGCCCATCGATGTGCAGGCGCTGCAACAGCGTCGCACGACGACGCATCACATCCTCACTGGAGAGCATGCGATCAAAATTATTCATCATGGGCCGTAACCTCCGAGCTGACAGGGCTGGCGTACTCGGCCTTGAGATGGCCGTTCTGGTCCAGGAGCCAGGCATCCATGACTTGACGCACCACTGGCGCGGCGACCCCGGAACCGGACTCGCCGTTCTCGACCATCACTGACACCACGATTTGCGGATTGTCGGCCGGCGCAAAGCCGACAAACAAGGCGTGGTCGCGGTGACGTTCCTGAACCTTGGAGCGGTCGTACTTCTCGCCCTGCTTGATCGCGACCACCTGGGCCGTACCACTTTTCCCGGCAATCCGGTATTGCGCGCCAATCGAAGCCTTGCGCGCCGTACCGCGAGCGCCGTGCATCACCTGTTGCATACCGTGGTTGACCTTGGTCCAGTCCGACGGATCACGCAGGACGATATTCGGCATCGGGTTTTCATCCTTGGGCTTCTCGCCTTCGACCGTCTTGGCCAGGTGCGGACGGTTCCACACACCTTTGTTAGCCACTAGAGCCGTGGCCTGGGCCAGCTGCAGCGGCGTGGATTGCATGTAGCCCTGACCAATCCCCAGAATCAGGGTTTCGCCCGGAAACCAGGCCTGGCGGCGGGTCGCACGCTTCCACTCTCGGGTCGGCATCAGGCCCGGCGATTCTTCGAACATGTCCAGCGAGACCTTTTGGCCGATGCCGAATTTGCCCATATAGGCTGACAACCGATCGATTCCCAGCTTGTGGGCCAGGTCATAGAAGTAGGTGTCGTTGGAACGCATGATCGCCGTGTCCAGATCCACGTAACCGTCGCCGGTACGGTTCCAGTTCCGGTACTTGTGATCGTAATTGGGCAGTTGGTAATAACCGGGGTCGTACACCCGGGTCGACGCGGTGACCACACCCGAATCCAGACCGGCAATCGCCACCGCCGGCTTGATGGTCGAACCCGGCGGATACAGACCGCGCAGCACGCGGTTGAACAGCGGCCGGTCAATGGAGTCGCGCAGTTCGGAATAGGCCTTGTAACTGATGCCCGTAACGAACAGGTTCGGGTCGAAACTCGGCTGGCTGACCATCGCCAGCACTTCGCCGGTTTTCGGGTCCAGCGCCACGACGGCACCACGACGACCGCCCAGTGCCGCTTCGGCCGCTTCCTGCAACTTGATGTCCAGGCTCAGGACGATGTCCTTGCCGGAAATCGGTTCGGTACGCTTGAGCACACGCAATACGCGGCCCCGAGCGTTGGTTTCGACTTCTTCGTAACCGACCTGACCGTGCAACTCGGGCTCGTAAAAGCGCTCGATGCCGGTTTTGCCAATTTGATGGGTGCCGCTGTAACTCACGGGATCCAGTGACTTGAGCTCTTTCTCGTTGATTCGCCCCATGTACCCGACCGAGTGCGCAAAGTGCGCACCCTGCGGATAGTGACGCACCAGTTGCGCGACCACTTCCACACCCGGCAGGCGGAACTGGTTCACCGCGATCCGGGCGATCTGCTCTTCGGTCAGCTCGAACAGGATCGGCACCGGCTCGAATGGCCGACGCCCCTGGCGCATGCGTTTCTCGAAGATCACCCGGTCCTCGGGTGTCAGCTCCAGCACTTCGACAATCACGTCGAGCACTTGCTGCCAGTCGCCTGAGCGCTCGCGGGTCATGCTCAGGCTGAAGCTGGGCCGGTTATCGGCTACCACCACGCCATTACGGTCGAAGATCAGCCCACGGGTGGGCGGAATCGGCTGCACATGGACGCGGTTGTTTTCCGACAGGGTCGAGTGATACTCGTACTGGATGACCTGAAGAAAATACAACCGCGCAATCAGCACACAAATCAGCGCTACTACCGCAATTGCACCGAACACGACGCGACCACGCACCAGACGGGCGTCTTTTTCGTGGTCCTTGATACGGATCGGCTGAGACATGAGGGCAGAATTACTTGTGGTAAGGGTGGCCGGACAAGACTGTCCAGGCACGGTACAGCTGTTCGCCGATCAGGATTCGCACCAACGGGTGCGGCAACGTCAACGGCGACAATGACCAGCGCTGATCGGCTCGGGCACAGACTTCCGGCGCCAGCCCTTCGGGGCCGCCGACCATGAAGTTCACCGTGCGCGAGTCCAGGCGCCAGCGATCGAGTTCGACCGCCAACTGCTCAGTGCTCCAGGGCTTGCCGTGGACTTCGAGGGTGACAACACGCTCATTCGGCCCGACCTTGGCCAGCATGGCTTCGCCTTCCTGACGGATGAAGCGCGCCACGTCGGCGTTCTTGCCACGGGTGTTGAGCGGTATTTCCACCAGTTCCAACGCCAGCTCGGACGGAAGACGCTTGGCATATTCATGCCAGCCTTCTTCCACCCACTTGGGCATCCGTGAACCGACGGCGATCAGTCGCAGTCGCACAGCGGGCCCTTATTGCTGGTCTTTGTTGAGCTTGATGAAATGCTCGTGGGTATTTTCCGGGCTATGGTGAGCCGCGTTCAGGGCACGGCTCTGTTCAGCACCGGACCACAGACGCTCCAGGTCGTAGAACTGGCGAGCCGAGGCGGTCATCATGTGCACGATGACGTCGTCCATATCCAGCAGCACCCAGTCGCTGTCGCCCTTGCCTTCTTCACCCAGCGGCTTGACGCCCTGGGCTTTGACGGCTTCGCGAACCTTGTCCAGCATCGCGCCGATCTGGCGATTGGAGGTACCGGTAGCGATGATCATGAAGTCAGTGATGCTCTGCTTTTCACGAACGTCGATTACCTGAATGTCCTGGGCCTTGACGTCTTCCAGGGCCGCTACGGCAACCTTGACCAGTGCTTCACCAGCCAACTCCGGGCCGGTCGGTGCTACTACTGGCAGTGGGGCGCTTTTGAATGTGCCTTTGCGCTTTACTTTAGCTACGTCTTTGTCAGTCATATAAAACTCGTTTTGCTCGTATGTTCGGGGGCTTCGATACACGTGATCACGTGCCTTGAAGCGCGCCTCTTTTCAGTTCGACGCACGGTAAAGTCCGTGCGCATCGATGTAGGCCAGGACCGCGTCGGGCACCAGGAAACGTACCGACTTACCGCTGGCCAGCAGTTGACGGATCTGGGTGGCGGATACCGCGAGCGGTGTCTGCCAGACGAATGCAATCTGTCCGCTCGGCCCTTTGAGGGCCAGCGGGTCGCTCACCGAGCGCGCTGCCAGCAGGTTGCGCAAGGCATCCGGCGGTTCGCTGTCGGCATCCGGGCGTTGCAGCACCAGGATGTGGCAATGCTGGAGCAACTCTTCCCAGCGGTGCCAAGTGGGCAGGCCGCAAAAAGCGTCCCAGCCCAAAAGTAGAAAAACCTGGGTCTGGGCGGGCAGTTCAGCGCGCATCAGTTCCAGGGTATCAATAGTGTAGGACGGTTTGTCCCGCTGCAATTCGCGGGCGTCCACCACCAACGGCGCCACACCGGCTACCGCGCACTCGACCATCACCAGACGGTCTTTGGCCGACACCTGCGGCGTACCGCGATGCGGCGGTCTGGCACTGGGTGTCAGACGCAACTCATCGAGCGCCAGCGATTCGGCGACTTCCAGCGCACCGCGCAGATGGCCGATGTGCACCGGGTCGAACGTACCGCCCAGCATGCCAATCCGGCGAGGTTGAGGCTCGCTTGCGGTGGCTGGGACTGTCGGGTCGAGGTCGCCCAAGTCAGACCGACGCCTGGCCGCGCAACTGGCCATCACCCACGACGATGTACTTCTCGCAGGTCAAACCTTCGAGACCCACCGGACCGCGGGCGTGCAGCTTATCAGTAGAAATGCCAATCTCGGCACCCAATCCGTATTCAAAGCCATCGGCGAAGCATGTCGGGGTGTTGATCATCACCGACGACGAATCGACCTGCGCGACAAAACGCCGTGTGTCGGCGAGGTTTTCGCTGACGATCGAGTCGGTGTGATGGGAGCCGTGCTTATTAATATGCTCGATGGCCTGGTCCAGCCCGTCGACTACGCGGATCGACAAAATCGGCGCCAGGTATTCGGTGGTCCAGTCTTCTTCGGTGGCCGCTACAGCATCGATAATCGCTCGCGTGCGCTCGCAACCACGCAGCTCGACGCCTTTTTCGCGGAACTGGGCAGCCATCGATGGCAGGAAGTCTTTGGCAATGGCTTGATCCACCAGCAGCGTTTCCATGGCGCCGCAGATGCCATAACGGTACGTCTTGGCGTTGAACGCGATGCGCTGGGCTTTCGCCAGATCGGCATGCTCACTCACGTAAACGTGGCAGATGCCGTCCAGGTGTTTGATCACCGGCACGCGGGCGTCACGGCTGACGCGTTCGATCAGGCCACGGCCACCACGGGGCACAATGACGTCGACGTATTCCGGCATAGTGATCAGGGCGCCAACGGCTGCCCGGTCGGTGGTTTCGACCACTTGCACCACGGCAGCCGGCAGTTCGGCTTCGGCCAGACCGCGCTGGATGCAGGCGGCGATGGCGCGATTGGAATGGATCGCTTCGGAACCACCTCGCAGAATGGTCGCATTACCTGACTTGAGGCACAGGCTGGCGGCATCGATGGTCACGTTGGGACGGGATTCGTAGATGATCCCGATCACGCCCAGCGGCACGCGCATTTTACCGACCTGAATGCCCGACGGGCGGAAGCTCATGTCGCGAATCGCGCCGACCGGGTCCGGCAATGCAGCCACCTGGCGCAGGCCGACGATCATGCCGTCAATGCGTTCCGGGGTCAGCGCCAGACGTTCCAGCAGGGCCGGCTCAAGGCCATTGGCGCGACCCGCGGCCAAGTCCAGTTCATTGGCCGCCGTCAACTCGGCGCGTGCAGCGTCCAGCGCATTGGCCGCAGCCTGCAAGGCGCGGTTTTTCTGCGCAGTGCTGGCACAGCCGATGACGCGAGAGGCTTCGCGGGCAGCGCGACCCAGGCGGGTCATGTAGTCAAGAACGGACTCAGTCATGGTCTGGATTAGTCTTTGCTAAGGTCTTGGTAAAGAGTAAAGCGGCAGATTATAGCTGTCGCGTCTCCCGACTAACAGCGGTGACGGGCGGATGGTCGAAATCCAGGGCAATTTGCCGACGTTCAGCCGTGCTTAAGCTGCAAATTGTTATCATCATCGCTCAATCAGCTCTGATAAACGCCGTCTATCATGTCCAACCTGACTGTACGAACGTCCGCTGCGAGCCGGCCTACCGGGCTTGCGGACGCGTTTTTTGACCGGGACGCGCAAGCTCTGGCCCGGGATTTACTCGGCAAAGTCATTCGTCACCGGGTCGGCGACCTGTGGCTCAGTGCCCGGATTATTGAAACCGAAGCCTATTACTTTGAAGAAAAAGGCAGCCACGCCTCCCTCGGCTACACAGAAAAACGTAAGGCTTTGTTTCTGGATGGCGGCCACATCTATATGTATTACGCCCGCGGCGGTGATTCGCTGAACTTCAGTGCCAAAGGCCCCGGCAACGCGGTGCTGATCAAATCAGCCTATCCGTGGGTCGATGAACTGAGCGGCCCGGCGAGCCTGGCGCAAATGCTATTGAACAATCCCGACGCCCAAGGCCGCCCTCGCCCTTCGCAAAAGCTGTGTGCCGGGCAGACCCTGTTGTGCAAGGCCCTGGGTTTGAAGGTTCCTGTCTGGGACGCCAAGCGTTTCGATCATGAAGTGCTACTCGTGGAAGACATTGGCCCGGCGCCCGCCCACATCATCCAGACCACGCGCCTGGGCATCCCCCATGGGCGCGATGAACATTTGATGTACCGCTTTGTCGATGCGGCTTACGCGCCGTATTGCACGCGCAACCCGCTGCGACGGGGGCAGGTCGAAGGGCGCGATTATTTTTTGCTGCCTTGAAGATTGATATCCCCCCTGTAGGAGCGAG
Source organism: Pseudomonas sp. P5_A12 (assembly GCF_056400685.1). NCBI lineage: Bacteria > Pseudomonadati > Pseudomonadota > Gammaproteobacteria > Pseudomonadales > Pseudomonadaceae > Pseudomonas > Pseudomonas sp. P5_A12. The sequence goes on from NZ_JBFUKU010000121.1 coordinate 6,401, forward strand.
CCTGCTCGCGATAGCGGAGTATCAGGCGACATCCATGTCGGCTGGCAGCCTGCTTTCGCGAGCAGGCTCGCTCCCACAAGGGATCTATTGTGTATTGAAGATTGCGTTCGTCCCCCATGGGGCCAATTGAACATTCGATGGAGTTGTTTTTATGGGCCCATGGCTCGATAGCGTCACCGGTTGGTTGACGGTCAACCCGCAATGGCTGGCTGCGGCGGTGTTCATAGTGGCCTTTGTGGAATGCCTGGCGATTGCCGGGTTGATCGTGCCCGGTACGGTGTTGCTGTTTGCGGTGGCGGTCCTGGCCGGCAGCGGCGCGCTGTCGTTGAGTGAAACGCTGCTGCTGGGGTTCGTTGCCGGGGTGCTGGGTGACGTCGTCTCGTACTTCGTCGGACGCCATTTCCATCAGAACATTCGGCGTCTGCCCGGCTTACGCCATCACCCGGAATGGATTGCGGGAGCCGAGGCGTATTTCCAGCGTTATGGCATCGCCAGCCTGCTGGTCGGACGCTTTATCGGGCCGCTGCGCCCGATGTTGCCGATGGTTGCCGGGATGTTCGATATGCCATTCCCGCGATTTTTCGCCGTCAGCCTGCTGGCTGCCGCTGGCTGGAGTGTCGCGTATCTACTGCCTGGTTGGGCGACGGGTGCAGCGATTCGTTTGCCGTTGCCGGAAGGTTTCTGGCCTGAGGCGGGAGTCGTCGCTGGTGCTATTGCCGTCATGGTCGGTTTGAGCGTCACCAGCAGCCTGCGCCGCCATCGCAAGGCGACGATGCTGATTGCCGGTATGAGCTTGCTGATTCTGGCGGGACTGTTTATCGGCTATCCGCACCTGACCGCGCTTGATCAGGGCGTGATGACATTGGTGCAGGAACACCGCAGCCCGATGCTCGATGAAGTGGCCGTGGTCTTTACGCTGATGGGCGAATTTCGCAACATGCTGCTGCTCAGTTCACTGCTGACCGGCCTGCTGCTGATCGCGCGACAATGGCGGCAGGCAATTTTTGCCGGCAGCACCCTGCTCTGCACCGCGCTGGGCAATACTGCAACCAAATACTTTTTCGCCCGCGTGCGCCCGGAAATACTCAGCGACCCCCTGACCAGCTACAGCATGCCCAGCGGCCACGCCTCGGGGTCATTTGCGTTATTCCTGACAATCGCCGTTCTGGCGGGTCGCGGACAACCACCGCGGATGCGCCTGACCTGGTTGCTGCTGGGCTGCTTGCCAGCGTTGGCGATTGCGTTGTCGCGGGTGTATCTGGGCGCGCACTGGCCGACGGATGTAGTGGCCGGCGCCATGTTGGCTGCCTGTGTTTGTGCGGCGAGCCTGTGGCTGAATCAGCGCCAGACACCGCTCAACGCCATGCCGCCCAAAGTCTGGTGGCTGGTGTTGCCGGCGCTGATGGCGTTGTTTGCGTTCTTTGCGTTGCGGCACTTGCCGCATGCGATGTTGCGGTATGCGTACTGACGTAGCAGCTGTCGAGCCCGCGAGGCTGCGTCCGGCGGCGAAGCCGTCGCAAACCTGAGTACGCGATACTCCTGAAACACTGCACAACCTGATTTCACGACGACTTTGTCGCCGGACGCAGCCTCGCGCTGCTCGACAGCTGCTACAGGTTGGGGATTTTTAGCATTTGTCAGGCAAACAACTCTCCCTGCAACTCATCCAGCAGCGCCTGAATCGCATCCAGTCGCTGCTGCGGATCATCGAGTTGCAGCAGGTCAATCTTGTCCACTTCCGCGAACGGCAGCAAATAGGCCAACTGATTCGCCAATGATTGTTGCCCGGTTGCCTCAGTGCCCATGTTCAACGCTTCGACCATAGGGTGTTCCGCCAACGCCTTGAGCAACGCCACCAAATCGGCGTCTTCATCCTGCAGCGGCTGTTCAGGCTCGTCTTCAAGCCATTCAACGTCGGCGACAGTCAACTGGTCGCGCTGCACTTCGCTGCGCAAGACGTGAAAACGCCGCCCGCCCTGCACCCGAATCCCCAGCAGGCCGTTGTCCTGCTGCTTGAAATCGGTGATCAGCGCTTCACACCCCACCAAGGCATACCCTGCCGGCGCGATGCCGACTTCTTCGCCGTCAAGGATGCACACCACACCGAAGCCGCCGCCCTGTTTCATGCAGCGGCTGATCATGTCCAGGTAGCGCGCCTCGAAGATCTGCAAGTCGAGGATGCAGCCAGGAAACAGCACCGTGTTCAATGGGAAAAGCGGCAAGCTCATAGACATTTCCTTACACCACCATCGACACCGCCAACGGCAGGAACACCGCCGTGGCCACGCCCATCAGACTCATCGCCAGCGCCGCAAACGCGCCGCACTCTTCACTTTCCTGCAAGGCCACCGAAGTGCCGACCGCATGGGCGGTCATGCCCAATGCCATGCCGCGGGCTTCAGGGCTGTGCACGCCGAGCCGGGTCAACAGACTTGGGCCGAAGATCGCACCGATCACGCCGGTGATCAACACGAACACGGCTGCCAGCGCCGCGACACCGCCGATCTGCTCGGCCACCAGCATGGCAATCGGTGACGTCACCGACTTGGGGGCCATGGTCATCAGGACCATGTGCCCGGCACCGAACCCCCAGCCCAGCAACACACCCATGCCCGTGGCCACCACGCCACCTATCACCAGCGTAGTAAAAATCGGCCAGAACAACTGCCGAATCCGTCGCAAATTGAGGTACAGCGGTACGGCCAGCGCAACGGTCGCTGGTCCGAGCAAAATGCTGAGGATCTCGGTGCTCTTGCGGTATTCGGCGTACGTCAGGCCGCACGTCAGGAGAACACCGATCACCACCAGCATGGAGACCAGTACCGGTTGCAAAAAGATCCAGCGGGTTTTTTCGAAAGCCGCCAACACCAGCTGATAAGCGCCCAACGTAATGCCGATACCGAACAACGGATGATGAATCACCGCGTCGAGTGCGCCGTGCCAATCAAGGGTCATTGGTCATCTCCACGAGGGGCGTGACGCTTGACCATGCGCTGCATCAGTACCCCGGCAAACGCCATGGACAGCAGCAGGGACAACACCAGCGCACCGACGATGGCCCAGAAATCCGCAGCTATGTCCTTGGCATACACCATCACACCCACGGCCGGCGGCACCAGCAGCAACGGCAAGTAACGCAGCAGGCTGCTAGCCGCCAGGCTCAGCGAATCGCCGACCTGACCGCGTGAAATCAGATATACCAGCAACAGCAGCAAGCCAATGATCGGCCCCGGCAGCACCGGTAAAAACAAGTGGTTGATGGCTGTTCCCAGCAATTGGAACAGCACCAGCCAGGTCAGACCACGTAACAACATCCGGCATCTCCCGCGCGCTCCCCACCAAAAAGGGGCCGAGCATTATAAGCACGTCAGCGCTATGGATCGGCATTCGCCAAAAGCATGTTCAGTTGACCGGAGCAATTTGCCATGTTGATCTAAAGTGGTTCACTGAGAAGTGAAACCCCCACTCGAAAAACTATAAATCCAATGAAACCCAAGGAGAGTCTCAATGCCCCATGTTCCGGTTGCAGAACTCAAAGATTATGTCGGCAAGGAACTCGGACGTTCCGAATGGCTCACCATCGATCAGGAGCGCATCAACCTGTTCGCAGAAGCCACAGGTGACTTCCAGTTTATTCATGTCGATCCGGTCAAAGCCGCGCAAACGCCATTTGGCAGCACCATCGCCCATGGATTCCTGTCGCTGTCACTGATCCCGAAACTGATGGAAGACATCCTCATCCTCCCCGAAGGCGCGAAGATGGTGGTCAACTACGGTCTCGACAGCGTGCGCTTCATTCAACCGGTCAAGGTCAATTCGAGAGTGCGTCTCAAGGTCGAACTCAGCGACGCCACCGAAAAAAAGCCCGGCCAATGGCTGCTCAAGGCCACCTGCACCCTTGAGATAGAAGGCTCGGACAAACCGGCCTACATCGCCGAATCCCTGTCCCTCTGTTTCGTATAACCTTCCCGGATGCGAAGCAGCTCACGCTGTTTCGCGACCGTCTCTATATATGCGACACATAGCTGCGGCATACTCCGTCGCCTAATTGCCCGGATCCCGCTATGCGCTCACTTGCACTCCTTGCCTTGACCCTGTTGCTCACCGCTTGCGGCGATGACGAATCGCTGCTGCCCCCCGATGCCCGCTTGCCGGACGGTGGACGCTATCGCGGGGATCTGGTTGACGGCTTGTTGCAAGGCCAGGGCCGCATCGACTACCCGAACAAGAGCTGGTACGCCGGCGAGTTCGACAAGGGTCAATGGCATGGCCAGGGCGAATGGCATGGCAGCAATGGCGAGGTCTTTCGCGGGCAATTCAATCAGGGCCTGTTCGACGGCCAAGGCACGTTGACCACGCCGGACAGCAGTTATACCGGCGGTTTCAAACTCGGTCGGCGCGATGGCGAAGGCACGCTCAAAGAAAACGGCATTACCTATCGCGGCGAATTCAAAGCCGATCAATATTCAGGGCTCGGTCGTCTCGAACTTGACGACGGCAGCTCTTACCAAGGCCAATTCACCCAAGGCAAACCCAACGGTGAAGGCCAGCGCGGCGACGCCAGCGGCAATCAGTTCACCGGGCATTTTGTCAACGGACAGTTGGAAGGCAACGGCACCTTCAACAGCGCTGAGGGCGACATTTACGTCGGCGGCTTCAAGAACAATCAACTGCACGGCAAGGGCCGCTACGAGAATGCCGATGGCGATGTCTGGCTGGGTCAGTTCAAGGAAGGTTCGCTGAACGGCAAGGGCGAGTTGATCGGTGCCGATGGCAGCCATTACATCGGCCGGTTCAGCGACTGGCGCTTCACCGGCCAAGGACGACTGAACCTGTCGGACGGCAGCTTCTACACCGGCCAGTTCGACAATGACAGTTACTCCGGACGCGGCACGCTGGTGCTGACTGACGGCACCGTGCAAAGCGGCACGTGGCTCAATGGCCAACGTGTGCGTGACGCCGATGGCAAGCTACTGCCCGATAGCCTGGAGCTCGGCTTGCTGGCTCAGGGCCGCTTGCTCGACGACGCACTGCTTGACGTTCCGAGCTCGACACCGGCCGTCGAGTTGTACACCCTGACCCTGGGTGGTGACGGCAAACAAAGCGTGTTCCTGCGCGAATCCGACTACGTCAGCAACATGCTCAGCAGCCGCTTTGGTGCATTTGGCCAGATCCGCCTGGTCAATCATCGCGATCACCTTGTCGACCGGCCGATGGCCACCCGAGAAAACCTGCGCCGCGCCGCGCTGACGCTGGCCGAGCGCAGCGGCCCGGAAGATTTGATTTTCATATACCTGACCAGCCACGGCACCAGCGAACACGAACTGGTGCTCGATCAGCCGCGCATGGAACTGCCCGACCTGCCGGCCGATGAACTCGCCGCGGTGCTTGCACCCTTGAAAAATCGCGACAAGATCATTGTGATTTCGTCTTGCTACTCCGGTGGTTTCATCCCCGCCCTCAAGGATGAACGCACCTTGATCATCACCGCCTCGCGGGCAGACCGCGTGTCCTTCGGCTGCTCCGAAGAAGCCAACTCTACCTACTTCGGCGATGCACTTTTCACCCAGGCGCTGAACCAGACCGACGACCTGGAGCAAGCCTTCAAACTGGCCAAGGCTACGGTCGCCGAACGCGAACTGGCGGACAGCTTCGAAGCCTCTGAACCGCAGATGTGGGCGCCTAAAGGGGTGATCTCGCGCTGGCAGCTTTTACGCAAGCAGCAGGCACGAAAAGCGCTACAAAGTATCTCTACCGACAGCAAGGATACAAAGAACAACTAAGCTGAACAGTATCAAGGGAGAAACACTATGTACTTGACGCCTCAGCATGTATTGCTTGCCGGAGCTACCGGGTTGACCGGTGAACACCTGCTTGATCGCTTGCTCAATGAGCCCACCATTTCAAGGGTTTTGGCTCCTTCACGGCGACCACTGGCCAAACATCCGCACCTCGAAAACCCGGTCGGCGACCCGACAGTGTTTCTGCCGCAACTGAACGGTCGCGTCGACATCGCCTATTGCTGTCTCGGCACCACGATCAAACAGGCCGGCTCTGAACAAGCGTTTCGCGCGGTGGACCTGGACATGGTCGTATCGTTTGCAAAACGCGCACGGGAAATGGGCGCACGCCACTTGATCGTCATCAGCGCCTTGGGCGCTGATCGCAGATCCTCGATTTTCTACAACCGTGTCAAAGGCGAAATGGAACACGCATTGCGCGCGCAGGACTGGCCGCAACTGACCATTTGCCGTCCCTCGTTGCTGTTGGGCGATCGCGTCGAACCCCGCTTGGGCGAGAAAATTGCCGGCCCCCTGTCACGCCTGATCCCGGGCAAATACCACGGCATCGAAGCCTGCCAACTGGCCCGGGCGATGTGGCGGCTGGCGCTGGAAGAGCAGGATGGGGTTCGGATTGTTGAATCGGATGAGTTGCGCAAGCTAGGCAAATAGCCCGAAGACCTGTGGCGAGGGAGCTTGCTCCCTCGCCACATTAGCCGAAAGCTACAACCCGCCCGTAGCCTGAAAACTCACCCCAATCACCGTCAGAACCGACAACGGCAATAACAGCGTGTCGAGCAACGCACTGGCCGGCAGGTCAAGGCCCGGGTAGCTCGGCGCCTCTGCACCGAAACGGTCCATGGCACAACACCCGCCGTTCATGGCGTACAAATCCAGACGCGTCCCGGAATACACCAACGGCGCCCCGGGCTTGGCGGCATCAAGAGTGCGCGCCGTGGCGCAGCCCGTCAGTTGCAACACCAGCAGAAGGACCAGTAGCTTATTCATCGCTGCTCAAATGGTGCTCGCCCCAGCGTGGCAGCATGTCCTGCGGGATGTTCAACAGATTGAGAATCCGCGCCACGACAAAGTCGATCAGGTCATCAATCGTCTGCGGCTGATGATAGAAGCCCGGCGAAGCCGGCAAGATCGTCACGCCCATGTGCGACAGCTTGAGCATGTGCTCCAGATGAATGCTCGAGTATGGCGCTTCACGCGGCACCAGGATCAACTGGCGACGCTCCTTCAAGGTGACGTCGGCGGCACGTTCGATCAGGTTGTTGCAGGCACCCGTCGCAATGGCCGACAGCGTCCCCGTGGAACACGGCACCACCACCATCGCCGCCGGCGCACCGGAGCCCGAAGCCACCGGCGACATCCAGTCTTCCTTGCCATACACCTTGATTTGCCCCGCCGCAGCGCCGGTGTATTCGGTGAGGAAGGCCTGCATCATCTGCGGTTTTGGCGGCAGCGTGACGTCAGTCTCGGTGGCCATCACCAATTGTGCCGCCTTGGAAATCAGGAAGTGCACTTCGCGATCTTCGCGCACCAGGCAATCGAGCAGACGCAAACCATATTGGGCGCCGGAAGCGCCGGTCATGGCCAGCGTGATGCGATCCGGGCCGTTGCTCATTGCAGCGCCTCGGCGAGTTTGCCGTGCAGGCCGCCGAAACCGCCATTGCTCATGATCACCACGTGGGTGCCGGGCTGGGCCTGGCTCTTCACGCGCTCGATGATGCCTTCCAGCGAATCGCTGACAATCGACGGCACAGTGCACAGCGCAGCCGTGCCAGCCAGGTCCCAACCGAGGTTGGCCGGCGCATACCAGATCACCTGATCGGCATCGACCACGCTTTCCGGCAAACCGTCGCGGTGCGCGCCGAGCTTCATGGAGTTGGAGCGCGGCTCGATGATTGCGATCAATGGCGCATCGCCGATGCGTTTGCGCAGGCCATCCAGAGTGGTGGCGATGGCGGTCGGATGGTGCGCGAAGTCGTCATAAATGGTGATACCGCGTACGTCGGCGACTTTTTCCATACGGCGCTTCACGCTTTTGAACGCGCTCAACGCGGCGATGCCCATGGAAGGCACCACGCCGACATGACGCGCGGCCGCCAAGGTGGCCAGAGCGTTAGCGACGTTGTGCTGGCCGGTCATGTCCCACTCAACCACACCTTGGGTGACGCCTTCGAACATCACTTCAAACTTCGAACCGTCTTCGCTCAGCAGTTTGACCTGCCACTGACCGCCCACACCGGTGGTTTGCACCGGGGTCCAGCAACCCATTTCGATGACGCGTTGCAGCGCCGGCTCGGTGGTCGGATGGATCACCAGGCCTTCGCTCGGAATGGTCCGCACCAAATGGTGGAATTGCCGTTCGATGGCCGGCAGATCAGGGAAAATGTCTGCATGATCGAACTCAAGATTGTTCAGGATCGCCGTGCGCGGGCGGTAGTGAACGAACTTGGAGCGTTTATCGAAGAATGCACTGTCATATTCGTCGGCTTCGATCACGAAGAACGGCGTGCCGCCCAAGCGCGCCGACACCGAGAAATTCTGCGGCACGCCGCCGATCAGGAAACCCGGGCTCATGCCCGCGTGCTCCAGCACCCAGGCGAGCATGCTGCTGGTGGTCGTTTTGCCGTGAGTACCGGCGACGGCCAACACCCAGCGACCTTGCAGCACGTGATCGGCCAGCCATTGCGGGCCGGAAACGTACGGCAAACCTTTGTTCAGCACGTATTCGACGGCCGGGTTGCCGCGCGACATGGCGTTGCCGATCACCACCAGATCCGGTGCCGGATCGAGCTGGGAAGGATCGTAGCCTTGGGTCAACTCAATGCCCTGAGCCTCAAGTTGAGTACTCATCGGCGGATAGACGTTGGCATCGGAGCCGGTCACGTGATGGCCCAGCTCTTTGGCCAACACCGCCATCGAACCCATGAAAGTGCCGCAGATACCCAGAATATGAATGTGCATAGTCGACCTCGTAAAACATGGCCGCAGGTTAGCGTAGGGAGGGGAAAATCGCACTCTTTAGCTGAGATTCACCGCGACCTCTGTGGCGGTGCGGCGGTCCGACAAGCCCCCTCGCCACAAAAGCAGGTTTACCGGGCGATACCGTGCTTGCGCAGCTTCCTATAGAGGGTATTGCGGCTGACCCCTAACTGCTCAGCGGTATGGGTCATATGCCAACGCGCGTGTTCCAGCGCATTGAGCAACGCCAGCCGCTCGGCATCGTCCAACGGATGCTCCGATGGCTCTTGCACCGCCAATGCAACTGCCGGCCGCGCCTGACGAATCATCGCCGGCAAATCCTCCAGCCCGATCCGCCCGCCGTCACACAAAGCCGCCAATGTGCGCAGCACATTACGCAGCTGCCGCACGTTGCCTGGCCAGGCAAAACCCAGCAAGGCTTCCCGCGCCGGCGCTTCGATCAGTACGGCTTCCCCGCCCGCCTCCTCGGCCAGCAAGAAATCGAGTAGCTGGGATTTATCACTACGGTCACGCAATGCCGGCAACGCCACTTCCAGCCCATTGAGCCGGTAATACAAATCCTCACGGAAGCTGCCGTCCTGCACCCGATCCAGCAGATTCCGGTGAGTAGCGCTGATGATTCGCACGTTGACCGCTTCTGGCTCCCCGCCAATGGGCACCACCTGCCGGTCTTCCAACACCCTTAAAAGCCGGGTCTGCAAGGCCAGCGGCATGTCGCCGATTTCGTCGAGAAACAGGGTCCCGCCATCGGCC
>NZ_JBFUKU010000122.1:0-15708 GCF_056400685.1 Pseudomonas sp. P5_A12
TCGAGAAACAGCCCGCAGCTGCTCAGGGTAAATTGAGTAAAACGCTGCGGGTCGGCATTGAAGGCTTCGCGCATGCTGAAATCCTGCATGGCTTGGCGGTGATCATTCAGCGCTTGCCAGGCGGGCAGAGCGGTCACGTCGTTAGGGGTGCGGTAGTACGCCATCGCTGCGGGTTTCCTTGTGCAAGTATTGCTACATAACGCGAGTGCACCCCGCCGCGCTTTTCATGCCGCGGCCGGGCAGGGCAACCTGTTAACGGGCGCCTATTGAAGCGGCAATTTTCTCTGCCACCATAATGATCGGTGCGTTGATATTGGCCGTCGGAACGCGCGGAAGGATTGAGCCATCGACCACCCGCAGGCGACTCACTCCATGTACACAACCCTGGCTGTCGGTGACGGCCATGTCGTCCACGCCCATGCGGCAAGTACTGGTGGGGTGGTGTTCGGTGTTGGCCACTTGGCGCAACCACGCGGTCAGTTCGTTGTCCGTTGCGTTGAGGCCAGGCGTGTCCACTGACTCGCCGCGATAGCGCGACCAGGCCGGTTGCTCGACCATTTGCAGGGTTTTGCGAATGCCTTGGACCATCTGTGTAACGTCCCGCTCATCGGTCAGGTAGTTGAAGCGAATCACCGGTTTGTGACGTGGGTCGGCCGAACGCAGCGTGATATTGCCGCGACTGTGCGGACGCATCTGACTGACGAAGTATTGGAAGCCATCGGCGATGTGCACCTTGCCGGACTGAAAGTCCGCCAGGAAGGGCAGGAATTCATGCTGCATGTTGAAGTAATCGACATCGTCGCTGCTCTTGAAGAATGAACCCACTTCGAAGAACGGCGTTGCCCCAAGGCCTGTCTTGAACAGCGACCATTGCACTCCAAGCTTCAACCGTCCCAGGGTATTCAGTTCTTTGCAGATGGACACACCTGCGGGTGAACGAAAGCGTAATGGCGCGACCACATGATCCTGCAAGTCGGCGCCGACACCGGGCAGGTGCATGCGGGATATCACGCCATGGGTGGCAAGCTCATCGCGGTTGCCAATACCTGACAGCATCAGCAGGTGAGGCGAGCCAATGGTGCCGGCGCAGAGCACGACTTCACGGGCAGCATGGATGACTTTCTGTTCTCCCTTGTGCTGGACTGTGACGCCACTGGCGACACTGCCGTTCAGGTTCACGCGTTTGACCAGGCAATTGGTCAGGACCGTCAGGTTCGGCCGGCGAATGGCCGGTTTCAAATAAGCCAGGCTGGTGCTGCAGCGCACGCCATTGCGGATGGTGGCTTGCGTGACGTGCACGCCTTCCTGATTGCCGCTGTTGTAGTCACCGGCGTCGTCCAGGCCGAATTGCTGGCCTGCGTCCAGAAACGATTGATACAGCGGGTGGTCAGCCTTGCTGCGCACCACGGTGATCGGGCCGTCCGCACCGCGCGTGGGGTCAACGCCATTTTCGAAACTTTCCATCTTGCGGAAGAACGGCAGGCAATCGGCAAAGTCCCAGCCCTCGACACCCAGCGTGCGCCAATGGTCATAATCCTTTTCGCTGCCTCGGACATAGACCATTCCGTTGATCGATGAACTGCCGCCGAGGCAGCGGCCGCGTGCCTGGCCGATCACGCGGTCATGCAGTTCGGGCTCGGGTTCGCTCTCGAACTTCCAGTTGAATACATCGCTTTCAATTGGAAACGTCAAGGCAGCGGGCATCTTGATAAAAATGCTTTTGTCGCTGGGGCCGGCCTCAATCAGGCAGACCGTGACGGCGGAGTCCTCAGTCAGGCGGCTGGCCAGGACACAGCCTGCCGATCCTGCACCGACGATGACGTAATCGAATTCGTTAACCTTATTGACCATCTTGAGTAACCCGGTAAAGACATGTTTGGCTGAAACAGCCCCTTGAAAACCGGGGCCGCCTTGAATCGAGGTGTCAGGCTTTGCGCGCGTCAGAAAGAGCGCTGCGCACCGCGGACGACGTTTGGTCTGGTGACGCATTGGCGCGACTGTCGTTCTCGACCACGTACTTGGACAGCGTCTTCCACGTGTTGCTGCCGCTGCGTTTGAGGTGCACCAGGCGCCACAAGCCGAGAACCATCAGCACGACGAAAGCGATCGGTGCATAACCCACCGGAGGCTCCGGCAGCGGCACGAGCGAGTAGTAAAGAACGGTGAACAGCGCGATGGTCGAGATGATCGGGAAGACGATATGCACGATGACATTCAAGTCCTTGCGCATGACGGTAGTGAAGAAGCGCGCGACACCAATGTTCCCCATGAAGTAAACGAACACGTAAATGATGGTCGCCAGTGTCGCCAGCATGAAGAAGGCTTGGTCGGGTTGCATGAAACTGCCTCCAACCAGCCCGACGATCAACGCCAGAATCGTTTGGGTCAGGATCGCCGTGTGCGGAGTGCGGTGCACGGGATGAACTTTTTTCAACCAGCCAGGAATCGCTTCCGCGCGGGCCATGGCGTACCAGTTGCGCGTCGAGTCTACGGTGCAGGCGATGCACACCGCGATCCCGGAGTTAAGCAGTGCCAGAAGAATAAGAATCCAGCCATTGCCCCACAGCCGATGAGCGACAGCGAATGCAGGGCTGTCCTTGGAGTCGGCCAGCGTATCAAGGTGCGCAATGCCCCAGCCGGTCTGAATGCCCCAGGCGCAGAACACGTAATAGACGCCTAGCAGAATCAGCGACCCGATGATGGCTTGCGGGATGACTTTGCGCGGATTGCGCGCTTCTTCAGCTACAGCCGCCGCGCCTTCCCAACCCGTGAACGCGAAAATCGACAACACCACCGCCAGGAAAAACCCGTGGGAACTGGTGCTGTTGGCGGGATTGAACCCCTCCAGCGACACTCCGCCTTCACCCGGAGACATCAACCCGCCCACCGCCAGCGCAGCGATGATCAACATTTCCACCACCGACAGCACAGTCAGCATCTTTCCAGAAGTCTTGATGCCCTTGTAGGCGATGAAGCCCACGATCAGCAAGATGGCGCCCGCGATGTACTGCCACGGAATATTTATTCCGTAGTTCTTGCTGATTTCAGTTTGCAAAACGTACCCGGTGAAGGCGGCCAGTCCACCCGGAATCAGCGCCACAATCCAGGAATAGAGCCAACCAACCATGAAGCCAGCGCTCGGGCCGACCGTGGCGCTGACGTAGGTGTAGAAACCGCCTGCGGAGGGAAAGTGCTTGCCCAATTGCGCGAGGGACACGGCAACAATTAAGCCAATGATAAAGGCCGCGATATACGCCGAAGGTGCGCCGAGACCCGCTTGCTGGGTATTGAACGCAATGGTCGTCAGCACACCGACTGCGGGGGCGATCTGGGCAATACTTTGCATCAGCACCGTGACCAGGCCGACAGAGTTACTTTGCAAACCGGTGGCCGGCACCGCGTGGGGGTGATCGTCGTTCATCGATATCTCCTCATCTTATTGTGGTACGAGGAGCGGTAGTGCGCACCGGGCCTCTGAGGTTACGAGTATCGATGCACGATAACGTGCAGTCAATACCCCATATCGCGTATTTTTAAGGCGGGTTGCGCATGACTGCTCGCGTTAATAGGTTAAATATGTGCATTGACTGCGCGATATCGTGCATATAGCATTAAAAAACACGCACATTGACCTCGGAGTTTCCTGATGCCTTTTCCTGCCAGTCCTTATGAACTCGACATTAACGACCAGATTGCCGCTCTGGACGATCAGTTGGCTTACAAGTTGCCCGCTGCCCTTGCTGAATTGGACCTGGCAGCCTACGACCGAATCATTCTCACGGGCATGGGGTCTTCCGATTACACCGCACTGCCGATTGAACGCGACCTTGCTGCGCGTGGCTATCCGGTCTGGCGCATCGACGCGGGCCGTTTGCTGGATTTCCCACAGCTGATTACTTCCAGCACTCTTTTATGGGCGACTTCGCAGTCGGGCATGAGCGGCGAAATTGTCACGCTACTGTCGCAGTTGACCGGGGCGAAACGGCCGAAGACCATCATTGGCGTCACCAACGCTGAAAGCAGTACGTTGGCCCAGGTTTGCGATATTTTGGTGGCGCTCAAATCCGGGAGTGAGGCTACTGTCAGTTCGAAAAGCTACGTCAACACTCTGGTAGCGCAATACCGTATCTCTCTGGCGTTGCGGGGCGAAAGTGAAACGCAGTTACTGGAAACGCTGAGCGTTTTTCGGGAGCATATGGCGAGCCTGATCAAAAACCGTCAGGGCGTTCAACAGCTGACCGACGAAGCCTTCGACAATGCCGAGCCACGCATTGCGTTGGTGGGTATTGGTGCTGACGGTGCCACGGCGATGACGGGCGCGTTGATTCTCAAGGAAGCGTGCAAAGTCATGGCCGAGGGGTATCTGGGTGGAGAGTTTCGCCACGGACCACTGGAAACCTCGGGCCCCGGAATGATCGCGTTACTGATCGGCGACGGTACTGACAGCACTCTTGAAACCCTCGCTCAGGACCTGCTCACCAACGGTACGACAGTGGTGACGATCGGACCAAAGGCTTACGCTCAGAGCCAACTGTTGGCCACTGGCGGGCATGAGGAAATTATCCGCCTTATCGCCGGGATTCTTTATGTCCAGCACTTTACAGTGACCTTCGCGAGAGCCCGGGGACTGGTGCCAGGCGAATTTCTCTATGGCAATAAAATCACGGTGAAACTATGAGTGGGGCAGGTGATGGAGGCGTTCGGGCCGGTGTTGACATCGGCGGCACCGGCATTCGCGTGGTCGTCCTCGAGGATCGTCGTGAAATCGCTGCTGTCACGCTGCCCACGTCGTCTTTCGAACGCTTCGAGCGTCAGCATCGAGCGTTGGAACTGGCTCGTAGCATCCGTGCACTCGTCCCGGACGACAAAACGCTGTTGTCGTTGGGGATCGGTGCCAGCGGGCCGGTAGATACCGTTGCGGGGGTCATTGAAAACCCCTGCACGCTACCGACCTTCTCCGCTTTGCCACTGGTTGCTCAGTTGTCGGCGCAACTTCAGGTGCCGGTCCGTATCGACAATGATGCGGTAACTGCCGCCCTGGGGGAGTTTCATCTCGGGGCCGGTATTGCCAGCCGCAGAATGCTCGCCGTCACGCTCGGGACGGGTGTTGGCGTGGCGTTGCTAATCGATGGCCAGCCATTGCGGACGGCAACCGGTGCGCACCCGGAGGGCGGGCATATTCCTGTCGGCTACACGGACACGCCTTGCTACTGTGGCTTGTCTGGTTGCTGGGAAACCCTGGCTTCACGCACTTGGTTGCAGGCAGAGCTGGCGCGACTCTTACCCGAGGTCGCCTATGAACAACATGATCTGGATTTCTATCGTGACCTCTGCCGGCGCGATTCCCGAATTGCCCGGCTGTTTGAACGATACGGACATCAGGTCGGTCGGGGACTTGGTGCGTTGATGTCGCTCTACGGGCCTGATCTAACCGTGCTGAGCGGCAGTGCGGCGCAGCTTTTTCCGTTATATGAAGACGCGGTTCAGGTTTCGTTGAGGCGTTCAAAAGGTTTCGAATTGAGCACACGTATTGTGGTTTCAGCGTTGGGTGATGGAGCGGGCGCCATCGGCGCGGCACTGCTTTCCTAATGGTCAGGTACTTTGCGTTCAAGGGGTGAAATAGCTACTCTTTGCACGCAATCGTGCAATTCCTTTCAGTAGATGAGCAAATAATGACAGCGTCCGAACGGCGGCTCCAGATCGTGGAACTCATTAAAGAACGTGGCTACTTCAATGCCGCAGAGTTATCCGAAATGTTCTCGGTCGACAGTTCCACCATCCGCCGGGACCTGTCATTCCTGGAGAACAACGGCAAACTGATTCGTACCCACGGCGGCGTGCTCCCTTCCCAGGACGCCCATCAAGGCGATACGCCGTACAACGTACGGCGCAACATGCATGAACAAGGTAAAGCCGCTATTGCCCTGGCCGCGCTGGACTATATCGAGGACGGTCAATCTATCATTCTCGACAATGGTTCAACGGTGTTTCAGTTAGCGCTGGCCTTGAAGGCGCGCAAGAACATTACGGTCATTACCAATGATTTGATGATCGCAATGCAACTCTCCCAACACCCGAGCATTACGTTGCATGTCGCGGGTGGCATGATGCTCAACAACGTCTTCACGTTGGTGGGGCCCGACACCGTTCAGAAGTTCGAAAACATCCACACCGATTGGGCTTTCCTGGGGGCCGAAGGCGTGCACCCCGAAAGTGGTATCACCAACATCAACACGGTCGAAATTCCGATCAAGCAAGCGATGATTGCCTCTGCGAATCAGACCATCGTCTTGGCCGACAGCTCGAAGCTCGGATACAAAGCTTTTTCACATGTTTGCAGCCTCGATGCCATCACCAAAGTCATTACGGATGATCAGCACATCATCAAGCATCGGCAGACTTATGCCGACAAGCTTGAGGTTGTATCCGTCCGCTAGGTCACGGGTGGAATGACCTCCTGGCAGATTATCTAAACCTGACGCAGAAAATGCCAAGGGCAGGCGAAGGCGTTGTTTCAAAATGGTGTGCAGTAAAAAGCCCCGCCCCCTTTGGGGGGGCGGGGCTTTATGCATTTCAGTGTCTCGTCCTGAAACTAGAGTTCATTGCACCTAGCGAACGCCCGCACCCGCCATGGATTCAGGCACCCACTGCGCCGTCGATAGCGCCTCGGTATAGTGAATACCGCCATGAGGGCCGACCACGCCATTGATGTTGTAGGTGCCGCGCGACAGATCGTATGTCATGAACGGGGTGGCATCCGGGACCTGCTCGTCATAGCTCTGGCTGAGAAACGCGAAGGAGCCTCGGAAAAGCTGGCCACTTGTGTCGTACTGATCGGAAGCCACTGCGGCCCAGGTGTCTTCGTCCAGGTAAAAGCGGCGTTTCTGGTAGATGTGCGTTGCACCGGCCTTGAGGTTGCCCTCGACGACGTAGACGCGGTGTTTTTCCCAGCGTACGAAGTCCGGGGAAATGAAGTTTGGGGTGGTCAGCGACTTGGCATCCCGGGCATAGGTCAGTTTGTAGGTGTTATAGGGCACGATCATTTCTTGCTTGCCCACCAGCGTCCAGTCGTACAGTTCGAGTGCACGGGCGGTACCGGGGTTCGGAGTGTCGTAGGCCAGGATAGAAATCTGTTTGACCCGGCGCTGGGCCGGCATGTACTGCCAGGCACGGCCAGGACGCTGCAGCGGGTTGGTGGCGTTCTTGAGCATGATCGACTCGCCGGCGCGCCGCGCAGGTCCGGTATAGGCCAGTTTCAACTGGTAGTAGAGGTCGGAGTTGCTGATGGGCTTCGTCAGGTTCTCGTAAATCGGGAAGGAGACGAATGCCTCGCCGGTGACCGCCAGGCTCGCCACACCCGCCGAGTCGACGTTCCAGGAGTCGTACTTGGAACGGATGTTGACGCCCTGATAGCGCAGCAGGAAATTCCACATCGCCTCGGCACCCGATTTCGGGATTGGGAACGGCACGCCGGGCAATACATTGTCGAAGGCTATTCCGCCGTTTAGGGACGTGGCGCCAGTGGCGTTCTTGCGGCTGTTTTCCAGTACCGCCTGCGGCAGCGAGGCGGTGCGGTGGGTCGGGTACACGTCGATGCGGTATTCGGGGTGGCGCTTGGCCAATTCGACGGTGGTGGCCGTCAGCATGCCTTTGTACTGCTCAACGTTCTTGCCATTGATCACCAGCAGTGGTTTCTCGCCCGCATAGGGATCCGGGCGCATGCTGTCACCGGCCTTGAAACTGGCTGGGGCAGTGGTCAGACCGCCGCTATAAGGCGGGATGGAACCATCGGCATTACCGGCCTTTTCCGCGCCTACCATTGTCAGGCTGGTACCCAGTTGGGCGGCTTCCTGACTCGATACATAGGCCTGTGCATCGATGGCCAGGGCCATGAGCAGAGAAGTAGACAGTAAACTTTTCACGAATTTCATATTGTTGTTCTCCTGCCTGGCGTACCAGGCAACTCGTGACGCAGGTGCGCCTTGTGAGCGACCAGACTGGCTCAATCGCCAGATGCTTTTTTATAGCTCCCATTAAAAAGCCCCCGAATCGGGGGCGCATGTCATTTGACGACATTCGCTTGGCTTTTCATGACAGAGCCAACATGTTCCGCGGGCATGGCGGCTGTGATTGGTTCAGTCAGGGCCGGCAGCGCCTTGTCGGTCATGACCGGCACAGCACCCACCTGCACAAATCTTCTAAACGTGCTTTTCCAAAGCGCGGTAATTTGGTCGTCCACACAGTTCAAAGCTGAATCATTACCTCTGGAGCCTTGCGTGGATAAACGCAACTGGATTGAGCTGTCCCAGGATGCCGATACCGGGATTGAATCG
The DNA here is from genome assembly GCF_056400685.1 of Pseudomonas sp. P5_A12. Taxonomy (NCBI): domain Bacteria; kingdom Pseudomonadati; phylum Pseudomonadota; class Gammaproteobacteria; order Pseudomonadales; family Pseudomonadaceae; genus Pseudomonas; species Pseudomonas sp. P5_A12. Next base: position 8,334 of record NZ_JBFUKU010000122.1, read on the forward strand.
ATTCGTGCCCATTTTCAGGGACATGCCTACGATCCGCACTGGCATGACAGTTATCTGGTGGGGGTCACCGAGCAGGGCGTGCAGCAGTTCAATTGCCGGCGCGTTCGCCACCTCAGTACGCCGGGCAAAGTATTCATGCTGGAGCCTGGAGAGATTCACGATGGACATGCGCCGACCGAGGAGGGGTTTACCTATTCCATGCTCTACCTCGATCCGCACTGGCTGGAACGGGAGTTGCTCGCGTTGTTTGAACACGCGCCGACCAACAGTCAACCGGGTTTTTCCGACACCCTGAGCCAGGATCCGGGCCTGGCCACTGCCATTTATCGAGCCTTCCATGCGCTTCATGAGAGTGACTTGCGCATCGTGCGCCAGAGTGCCATCGACGCCTTGTTGGGTTCGCTCACTTGCCACCTTGATTGGCGCAAGCGTCAAACCTTTGATCCACGCCTGCCGTTGGTGGCCCAGGTTGCGCGTGACTATCTGCATACCCATGCCTACGAGGACATCGGACTGGATGATCTGGCCCAGGCCTGTGGCGTTGATCGCTTTCGTCTGACGCGAGCCTTCAAGGCTGCCTTTGGGCTGGCGCCTCATGCTTATTTGATCCAGCTGCGACTGGCCAAGGCACGGCAGCTGCTGGCGCGGGGCGAGTCGCCGGCACAGGTGGCCAGTGCTCTCGGGTTCGCCGATCAAAGCCATATGGGGCGCTGGTTTCGCCGTGCCTACCAGCTCACACCCGCGGATTACCGCAAGCGCTGCTCAAACCTTCCAGACTGAATCCCGCTGACACGCGACCATGGTTTCCTGTTTGATCAAGGAGTCCATGCCATGTCCTTTTCGCTGTTCTTTTCTGCCCCTTCGATGCGCCTTCAGGGAGTCTGAGCCATGGAATCGTTGCTGCCGTTCCTGCTGTTTGCGTTCGTTGCCTCGATTACCCCGGGACCGACCAATATTCTGGTGTTGAGTCACAGTTCGCGGTGGGGGCTGGGTGCCACACTGCCCATCATTTTTGGCGCATGCGCGGCGGCGGCACTGATTGTGTTTGCAGTCGGGCTCGGCGTGGGCGAAACGCTGCTTCGGTTTCCCCGTGTGCAGCAGGCAATGGCCTGGGCCGGTGTGCTTTGGTTGAGTTGGCTGGCCTGGCAGATCTTTCAAAGCGCACCGCCATCCCTGGACCCGGCTACCTCACGCGACGAGGGTCTCAGCGTGGTCGGCGCGGCCACCCTGCAATTGGTCAACCCCAAGGTCTGGATGATGGCGGTGGCAGTGGTGAGCGTATTTGTCGGTGGCGGCGACAAGACCCTGCGGCTGGTGGTGTTGTCGCTGGTGTTTCTGTTGGTCTCCTTGCCGTGCATGACCCTGTGGGCGGTGCTCGGCGTGGGCAGTGCTCGGGTTTTTGGTTCGCCACAGGCGTTCAAACGCATGAACCATGCACTGGCTTTTTTGCTACTGGTGTCGGCCTGGTTGACCGTTTTGATGTAGATCGAGCATTGCCTGGACTGGGTGCTTTAATCAGCCGCTGGACCTTGACGCGCTATTGTTAGATACAGCCATCAGCAGCCTTGGAATAAGGGAAAGCCTGTTGGGCACAGAGCCCCGCTCCGAGTCAGAGGAAGCCTGGATGCATCAAGCCCATCTGCGCGGCGAACCAAGAATCTGCTGCTACGCTCAGGTCATCCGCAGTAGTCGCGATATCAATCTCAAGCCCGCGTCCTTTCTGCTTTCAATATCAGTGGAAACAACTAGCCCTCCAAGACTCGGCGGTCGCTCATTGAGTGGCTGAAATAGTACAAGGGAGAAGGAGGCCAGCGTTGTGGTTGAATAACCTGCGGCGCGAGCCCGGAGCAATCGATATGAGTCTTGCCGGAAAGTCGGTCCTGTTTGTTTACTACACCTACAGCCAGCAGACGCGGCTGGTGGTCGAGGTCATGGCAGATGCTCTGCGCGAACGAGGCTGCGAGGTGCGACTGGCCAGGCTAGAGTTCACGGACCCCCAGTACGCGGGCCGGTTCTCCAGCTTTCCTCTGCGCCATGCGTACCGCGACATTTTCGGCATGGTCCTGCCGCAACTGCGGGGTGTGACCGGCCAGATTGTTATCCCGGACGAAGCTCGCGACAGCCACTACGATCTGGTCTGCATCGCATCGCCGACCTGGTGGCTGCACCCCTGCATGCCGATTCGATCATTTCTCGAATCCGACCTCGCCGGGACACTGCTTTCCGGAAAGCCCTTTGCCGCCGTTGCAGTGGCCCACCGCTATTGGCGTGACGACTTGAAAATCCTGAAACAGCTCGGTGTCAAACGTGGCGGCCAATACGTGGATGGCAGCCACTTCACGGCTGGCGGTGGTCCAGTTGATTCGATGCTGGCGCTGTTCAGCTTTCTCTCGATGGGTGTCACCAAGGATCGCTACCTGGGAATCAAGATTCCGCCAGCCACTCTGCCGCCCAGCTATGTCGGGCAGGCGCAGGCATTCGCGAATGGTCTGGTAGATCGGATCGCCGAGGCGAGCATCGTATGATCACCCCGAATGCCAGAAGAAGATGGCGACGCATTTGGTTGTCATTGAAACTTTCGGCAGCTGTTGGACTTGCGTGAACATTTCCATTCAGGCGTCTGTGCTGTTTGCATCGGCCGGTTGAATCCATCGCCCAAAGCTGCCTGTCAGGACCGAGACCCTTGACGCTCTGGATGTCATGGATGAGTGACAGCCTCCATTCCGTCGCCCCGCGTGCCCATCAGGCTTTTGGCGGCTACAATGCGCACCTCGACCGTGATAACCAGATAAAAAATATGTCTCTGCCCAAACATCACCTGGAACTGCTCAGCCCCGCCCGTGACGTCAGCATCGCTCGCGAAGCCATCCTGCATGGCGCCGACGCCGTGTACATCGGTGGCCCGAGCTTCGGCGCCCGCCACAACGCCTGCAACGAAGTCAGCGATATTGCCCGACTCGTGGAGTTCGCCCGTCGCTACCACGCCCGAGTGTTCACCACGATCAACACGATTCTGCATGACAACGAACTGGAGCCGGCGCGCAAGCTGATCCATCAGCTGTACGATGCTGGTGTCGACGCGTTGATCGTTCAGGATCTGGGCGTGATGGAGCTGGATATCCCGCCGATCGAGCTGCACGCCAGCACCCAGACCGACATCCGCACACTGGCGCGGGCAAAGTTTCTGGACCAGGCGGGTTTCTCCCAACTGGTACTGGCTCGCGAGCTGAATCTGCAAGAGATTCGCGCCATCGCCGACGAGACCGATGCGGCGATCGAGTTCTTCATCCACGGCGCGTTGTGTGTGGCGTTCTCCGGGCAGTGCAATATTTCCCACGCACAGAACGGTCGTAGCGCCAACCGTGGCGATTGCTCCCAGGCCTGTCGATTGCCTTATACCCTCAAGGACGACCAGGGCCGGGTAGTCGCCTACGAAAAACACCTGCTGTCGATGAAAGACAACAACCAGAGCGCCAACATCCGCGCGTTGGTCGAAGCGGGCGTTCGTTCGTTCAAGATCGAAGGGCGCTACAAGGACATGGGCTATGTGAAGAACATCACGGCCTATTACCGTCAGCGTCTGGACGACGTGCTTGAAGATCGTCCGGATCTGGCTCGGGCATCCAGCGGCCGCACCGCACACTTCTTCGTGCCCGACCCGGACAAGACCTTCCACCGTGGCAGCACCGACTATTTCGTCAGTGAGCGCAAGATCGACATTGGCGCCTTCGACTCACCGACCTTTACGGGCTTGTCGGTGGGCGTGGTGGAGAAGGTGGGCAAGCGTGATTTGCAGGTGGTGACCTTCGAACCGCTGTCCAATGGCGACGGCCTGAACGTGCAGATCAAGCGCGAGGTGGTGGGCTTTCGCGCCAACATCGCCGAGCCCAAGGGTGAATTCCTCGAAGAGGGCCAGAAGCGCTATCGTTACCGTGTCGAACCCAACGAGATGCCGGATGGGATGTTCAAGTTGCGGCCCAACCATCCACTGAGCCGCAACCTTGACCATAACTGGCAGCAAGCCTTGCAGAAGACCTCTGCCGAGCGTCGTATTGGTTTGAGTTGGGTTGCGCATCTTGACGAGCAGCGCCTGCAATTGACCGCCACGAGCGAGGAGGGCGTCAGCGCCAGCTTGTCTCTGGACGGTCCGTTCGGCCTGGCCAACAAGCCGGAGCAGGCATTGGAGCAACTGCGCGATCTGCTCGGTCAACTGGGCACCACGGACTATCACGCCACCGCCATTGAGCTGGATGCACCCCAGGCGTTCTTCGTTCCCAACTCGCAGCTCAAAGCCTTGCGCCGCGAAGTGATTGACGCGTTGACCGTGGCCCGTCTGCTCGCCCATCCAAGAGGTCATCGCAAGGCCGAAACCAATCCGCCGCCGGTGTATCCGGAGTCGCACTTGTCCTTCCTGGCCAACGTCTACAACCAGAAGGCCCGGGACTTTTATCACCGTCATGGCGTCAAGCTGATTGACGCAGCATTTGAAGCCCATGAAGAAACCGGGGAAGTGCCGGTGATGATCACCAAGCACTGCCTGCGTTTCTCCTTCAATCTCTGCCCCAAGCAAGCCAAAGGCGTCACCGGTGTACGCACCAAGGTCGCGCCGATGCAACTGGTGCACGGTGACGAAGTGCTGACGCTGAAGTTCGACTGCAAACCTTGCGAAATGCACGTCATCGGCAAGATCAAGGGCCACATCCTTGACCTGCCGCTGCCGGGCAGTGTCTCGGAGCCGGTCGTGGGTTATATCAGTCCCGAAGACCTGCTGAAGACGATTCCTCGCGCGCCGCATTGAGTGACAGGCGAGTACGCCGCATCGAGCGGTGGGTGTACTCGCCTGGGCTTACCTGCTGACTGTCGCCATAAAGAAACTACCTAGAGCACTAAGGTGATCGCCGTACGCCAAGGGGTTCGGCTCAATATCTCACCATAGAGGCTCCGGGTTAGGCTGAAGGCAACGAATTGGCGGAGCAGGTTATGCGATTGTTTGAACTGATGACTTTTACGGTGCGTGTGCGAACGGTTGCAGAAGCACTGGTCCGAATCGAGGCAGCGCTGGCCAAGCCCGGTGTGGGGGGGGCGCTGATGGGGTGCTGGGCGTCGGAAATCGGCCAGCTGAATCAAATTGCCGTGCTGCGCGGTTATGCCGACGAAGGACAGCGGCAAGCGGAGCGCGAGCGCTTTCTGTTGGAGGGCGAAGCGTTCGGTATCAACGCCTTTATCACCGACCTGCGAATCGAAAATTACAACTTGTTCCCGTTCCTCAATCCCTTGAGCGCCGGAAAACACGGGCCGTATTACGAAATGCGCGTGTACGACCTGATCAGCTCCGGGTTGCAACCGACACTCGATGGCTGGAGCAAGGCCGTGGAGCCGCGTACCGCCGAGCCGTATTCGCCGGTGTATGCGGCGTTTTATGCTACCGACGGTGCCTTGCCGCGCTACCTGCACATTTGGCCGTGGTCAACCCTGGAGCAGCGCCTGCAAGTGCGGACTCAAGCCGTGGCAGACGGTGTCTGGCCACCCGAGAACTCCGGTCCGCAACTGCGTGACATGCGTTCGACGATTTACCTGCCTGCGGCCTTTTCGCCATTGCAATGAGGGTGTGAAGGCGCAGTAATTGGTGCCTGCACCGGGAACTTCAGGGGGATGGCCAGGTCAGTACGGCGCTGTATTGGAGATGCCGAGCAGCGATGGTGCCTGTTTTACCGCAGCGCCATCTGAGATCAGCCGAGTGCGCCCCTGATGCCAAACAAGAATTTTCTGCCGGGTCTTATCCTGGCGTTCTGCGCCGTCGCGTCGCTTGGCTCGGTTGCTGCCGAGCGAAGAGCGGCTTCGCAAAGTAACAGCGCATCGACCACCCTGATCGAAACCGCCTCGCGGCAGTATGAAAATGGCCAGTTGGACCAGGCCGCTGCCACGCTGGAGCGTGCCCTGCATATCCAGCCGAACAATCCCGCAACGCTGCATTACCTCGGTGTGTTGCGTCTTCAGCAGGGGCAGTACCAGCAGGCTGAAACGTTGGCGGCGCGCTCGAACATGCGGGTGGGTCGCAACGTCGAGTTACGCAACCGCAACCTCCAATTGATCCAGGCGGCGCAGCAGGCCAACGCCTCGGGTACCTCACCCAACGCCAGGGAGGACCGGGTCGCAGTACAGAAAGGCCTCGTAGAGGAGGCCCAAAGGCGCCGCGAAGCAGAGTTGCAAGTGGCTTCCATCAAGCCAGAGCCCACATACGATGAGGTTGAAATTCCCCGTGGCCATTGGCCGCCTCCGGGTAAATGCCGCATCTGGTTTCCCGATCGTCCGCCCGGGCAACAGCCTGCCCCCGGCAAGTGCAAGAAACTGCGATATCGGGTTCCGATAGGCGCTTACCTGGTGCGCGGTTCAATTTCTTAATGGCCATCTGGCGCTAGTCGGCCAAGTGTACTCACACAACCTTGGACTTTAGTGACCTCGACTACCAGATAGTGTTGCTTCGGTTTCGTTGTGACTCAAATGCGCTCAATCAATCAACTAAAAAGTTATGAGCTAATAACCTTTGGCTTATAGATTTTCGTCAAGTCAGATAGTTGATTTGGTATATGGGTGTACTTATATCTTTAGAATAATTTGTGATTAGTCACGGGTGCTTTTATGTCTTTATGATCTGTCCCACAACTACTCGTGAGACAGGAGGTAGCTCGATGGCCATTCAAATCAAACCCGTCGCTGGTCGAATTGGCGCGCAACTGGAAGGCGTGAAACTGGGTGAGCACATCAGTGCTGAAGATTTCGATTTTATTAATCAGGCACTGTTGAAATATAAAGTGCTGTTCTTTCGCAACCAACATCTGGATGACGCCGAGCACGAAGCTTTTTCCCGGCGCTTCGGTGATCAGGTGCCGCATCCGACCGTGCGTTCTGCGGAACAAAGCGCCGCCATTCTGCACCTGGACGCCAAGGAAACCCGCGCCAATTCCTGGCATACCGATGTCACTTTTGTTGCCAACTACCCGAAAATATCCATCTTGCGCGGTGTGGTTATTCCACCTTATGGCGGCGATACCGTGTGGGCCAATACTGCGGCGGCCTATGCCGACTTGCCCGAGCCATTAAAACAACTGGCCGATAATCTACGCGCGTTGCACACCAACTTATATGACTATGCGACGCCGCGTAATACCAATGAGGCGGGGCTCAAACGTTACCGCGAACAGTTTACCGCTGAAGTCTACGAGACCGAACATCCCTTAGTGCGGGTGCACCCGGAGTCAGGTGAAAGAAGTTTGTTGTTGGGGCACTTTGTCAAACAGATACAGGGAGTAAGCAATAGCGATTCGAAACAACTGATTCGCCTGTTCCACGACCGTATTACCCATGTCGACAACAC
>NZ_JBFUKU010000123.1:0-15663 GCF_056400685.1 Pseudomonas sp. P5_A12
ACACTGCTACGTACCGGCCTTGGAGCACACTGCTACGTACCGGCCTTGGAGCGATCGTCGGCTTCCTGATGATTGCCCCCTTCATCGAGGACGTGCCGATCTCACTCAACCACTGGCTGACCACGCTCATGCTCTGCCTCATGACACTAATGTTCTCGGCATCGATATCGTTGCTGCATGACTTTTTGATGACTCGCCCGACCCGCAGTCATCCGAAAAATCACATTCGCTTGTGAGGACGCCTGCCTGGTGGCTGGCTTACGGCAGGGTCTTGCCGTCCACCGGGTCGCCAATCATCAGGAAATGCCCACCCGCCACATGGTGCAAGGTGCGCAATGCATCCTGCCCTTCGAAGTGCCAACGGCCCTCGCTGAAGACGCGCTCATCCGCCTGAGCGGCAATCACCTCGGCCAGGAACAGATCGTATTGCTGATGATTATTGGGCTCTGGCAGCAGTCGACATTCCAGCCATGCCACGCAGCCTTCGAGCATAGGGGCGTCAATCAGCTCGCCACTGAAAGTTGGCAAACCATAGGCCTGGAACTTGTCCAGGCCTTGCTCCCGGGTCAACTCCAGGCCTGACGTCGAACCAACGGTCTGGGTGATATCGGCCTGCGCCGCGCAGGGAACGTTCAGCACGAACGTTCCCGAGGCTTCCAGCAGTTGCCGGGTCCAGGTGGACTTGTCCAGCACCACGGCAATTTTGGGCGGTTCGAAATCCAGCGGCATGGCCCAGGCGGCGGCCATGATATTGCGCTGGCCATCGTGGGCTGCACTCACCAATACGGTCGGCCCGTGATTGAGCAGACGATACGCCTTGGACAAAGGAACCGGCCGGCGGTGGGAATCGCTCATGTTGTCTGCTCCTGGGAAAAGAGCCGATTGTAGCGATTTCCACCGTTATGGCAGGTATCAAGTCGCCAGCTGATTGGCAAACTGCCCCACCGCACTCACCACTTTCTGCGCTCAGTCCGGAATCTCGATAATCACCGTGACGCCTCGATGGCCGCGTTGAGCGCCAGCAGGTTGGTCTGTTTGGCGATGCCGCCGTGAACGCCAGGGATTACATCGCACCCGCCGCTATGCAATGACCGACCTTGGGCATGCGCGTACCAAAATACGCCGCGCTGACCACGCCCACCGTCCCCATCACGGCACAGAAGATCACGCAGATCCACGGGCTCCACGGCATCAGTCCGATTAATAACAGCGGTGTGATGCTCGCCCAAGCGGCGTAGGCAATGTTGTAGGTGAAGGAAATCCCCGAGACACGAACCCGAGCCGGGAACAGGTTGATCATCACCGACGGTACCGCGCCGACCACCCCGCAACTCAGGCCGGCTATTGCGTACGCCAGGCCTGTCCAGTTACGGCCGCTGATCAGGCAGCCGTAAAGCACACCAATACCCAGCGGCAGCAGCAGGCTATAGAGCATGACCGTGCGCCAGGCGCCGATGCGATCGACCAGCAACCCGGCAAGCACGCAGCCGATGTTCAGGAAAACAATGCCCAACGCGCTCAAAGCGAACGTATGGCTGGCGGTCATGCCGAAGGTTTTTTGCATCATGGTCGGAGTGATAACAACGAACACCACTACGGCCGAGGTCAGCACGCAGGTGAGGATCATGGCTGGCAACATCGCCAGACGATGCTCACGCAAGACCGTGCGCAACGGCAGTTCGACGGCGGCATCGCGCTGGGCCTGCATCGCCATGAACACCGGAGTTTCACTGAGCCAGCGGCGCAGCCAGACGCCGATTACCCCGAACACACCGCCCAGCAGGAACGGGTAACGCCAGGCGAAATCGAGAATTTCCGCCGGGGTGAACGCCTGTGCGAGAAAAGTCGCCGTCAGGGCGCCGATCAAGTAACCGAAGGTCAGCCCGGCTTGCAGGAAACCGAGTGCATAACCGCGATGCCCAGTCGGCGCATGCTCGGCGACAAACACCCAGGCGCTAGGCACTTCACCGCCCACCGCCGCGCCTTGCAGGACACGTAACACCAACAGCAATAACGGTGCCCAATAGCCGATCTGCGCGTAGGTCGGCATGATCCCGATCAGCAGGCACGGCAGCGCCATCATCAGGATGCTCAGGCTGAAGACTTTCTTGCGCCCTAGCCGGTCGGCGAAATGCGCCATCAGAATCCCGCCCAACGGGCGCGCCAGATAACCGGTGACGAAGATTCCGAAACTTTGCAGCAGACGCAGCCACTCAGGCATTTCCGGCGGGAAGAACAGTTGGCTGAGGGTCAGGGCGAAAAAAACGAAAATGATGAAATCGTAGATTTCCAGCGCGCCACCAAGGGCCGCAAGGCCGAGGGTCTTGTAATCCGAGCGGGTAAAAGGCGTCGGGCGCGAGGGGGTGTTGGCAGTCATCAAAAAGAACTCTGCAGCCGGTAAAAAAACCAAGGCGCCCATGGTCTACGCAAACGCGCCCACGGACAAGTCGTTAGACCATAGTCCCGTTTTGCTAAAACTATGTCACACCGCAGGATCGGTTGATTTATTGTTGGCATCTGTCTAGACCGGTCGTTACGGCCCGAAGACCACCATAAACATAATAATTCGAGGTACGCCCGTGGCTGCTGATATCGAAGATACCCGCTCTGCCCGCTTTGCCCTGCGCTGTTCAAATTTTGCCGAACGCTGGTTCCCCGACTCCTGGGTGTTTGCCGCGCTGGCGGTGATCATTGTCGCCGTGGCCACCCTGTTCATGGGCGCCAAACCGACTGACGCCGCCATGGCGTTCGGTGACGGGTTCTGGAGCCTGATCCCGTTCACCATGCAGATGGCATTTGTGGTGATCGGCGGTTATGTGGTCGCTAGTTCACCGCCAGCGGTGAAACTGATCGACCGTCTGGCGCGCCTGCCGAAAAACGGCCGTTCGGCCGTCGCCTGGGTGGCGTTGATTTCCATGGTCGCCTCGTTGCTGAACTGGGGCTTGTCCTTGGTGTTTGGCGGTTTGCTGGTGCGCGCCCTCGCCCGTCGTACCGATCTGAAAATGGATTACCGTGCCGCCGGTGCTGCGGTCTATCTGGGCCTTGGCGCGGTGTGGGCCTTGGGCCTGTCGTCGTCCGCTGCACAATTGCAGGCCAATCCGGCCAGTCTGCCGCCGTCGATCCTGGCGATCACCGGGGTCATTCCCTTTACCCAAACGATCTTTTTGTGGCAGTCCGGTGTCATGCTGCTGGCGCTGATCGTGGTCTCGCTGATCGTTGCCTACGCCACCGCGCCAGGCCCCAACACGGCTCGTGACGCCAAAGCCTGCGGCGTCGATCCGAGTTTCAACCTGCCACCCCTGCAACCACGCACTCGCCCCGGGGAATGGCTGGAATACAGCCCGCTGCTGACCCTTTTGCTGGTGCTGCTGGCGGCTGGCTGGCTGTTCCACGAGTTTTCGACCAAACCGTTGCTCAGCGCCATCTCCGGGCTGAACACCTACAACTTCCTGTTCCTGATGCTCGGCGCGCTGTTGCACTGGCGTCCGCGCAGCTTTCTCGATGCCGTGTCCCGCGCAGTACCGACCACCACCGGCGTACTGATCCAGTTCCCGCTGTACGGCTCGATCGCCGCCTTGATGACCACGGTCAAAGGCACTGACGCGCAGACCCTGGCGCACCACATCTCGACGTTCTTCGTCAGCATCGCGTCCCACGACACCTACGCGGTGCTGATGGGCGTGTACTCGGCGATTCTCGGCTTCTTCATCCCGTCCGGCGGCGGCAAGTGGATCATCGAAGCGCCGTACGTCATGCAAGTGGCCACCGACCTGAACTACCACCTGGGCTGGGCCGTACAGATCTACAACGCGGCCGAAGCCCTGCCGAACCTGATCAACCCGTTCTACATGCTGCCGCTACTGGGCGTGCTCGGGCTGAAGGCGCGGGATTTGATCGGATTCTCGTTTGTGCAGTTGCTGGTGCATACGCCGCTGGTGCTGTTTCTGCTGTGGGCGTTGGGGACGACGCTGACGTATACAGCGCCGGTGATGCCTTAAATGAAGTTGATTGCACCTGCTGGGGAGCAGGTGCAATCAGGCTCGATCGGTGGCCAGTTTTATCAACACTGGCTCCGACGTAGTTTTTGTTGACGGTATTTACAACTTCTCTACCGGACGCAGACGGTATTGCGGCGGCAGTTGCTCAAACCCACTGATGGTCGCGTTCAGGCTTTTCCAGCGCCCGTCCTTGATCCCGTAGATGCATCCATGGATCGACAGTTTCTGCCCTCGATGCCAGGCGTTCTGCACAATGCTGGTATGCCCGACGTTCGCCACTTGCTGAATCACGTTCAGCTCGCAGAGGCGGTCGACACGCTCTTCTTCGGTCGGCAACTTGGCCAGTTCTTCGCGTTTTTCATAATAAAGATCGCGAATCGAGCGCAGCCAGCCGTCGATCAGGCCCAGCTGGCGATCCTGCATCGAGGCGCGCACACCGCCACAACCGTAGTGACCGGTCACCAGGATGTGTTTGACCTTGAGCACGTCCACGGCGTACTGAATCACTGACAGGCAGTTGAGGTCGGTGTGAAGCACCACGTTGGCCACGTTGCGGTGCACGAACAGATCGCCTGGCAGCATGCCAACGATCTCGTTGGCCGGCACGCGGGCGTCGGAACAGCCAATCCACAAATATTCCGGCGTCTGTTGGCGGGCCAGCTTGGAGAAGAAGTCCGGATCTTCCTGCTTGATCGCTTCGGCCCAGCGTTCGTTGTTATCAATCAGATCTTGTAATTCGTTCATGCTGTAAAGCCTCAAGAATGATGCGCTGGTTTGACAGACAACCGCCCGTCGGGGTCACGCGCTTGATGCAAGTAAGGCAGGTGGAATTCTCGGGAGCGCAGTGGGTCCACCCTAGTAAGACCCACAGTATGAGGAATTGCCATGACTGATTCACGACGTCCGTTCGATGCGGCGCAACCCGAGCCGATCGACGACAACGAAGACCGCATGGGCTCGGTGCGCGAGCTGGACTTCGATGAAGAAGCACCCGGCGGCAAAATCGGTGACGAGCTGGCGCAAACCGAACGTGAGCGGCTGATGCCCATTGAACGCCTGCGTGAAGCGGGCATGACGGGCGCCTCGACCGATGATCACGAGTCTACCGATGATGACATGAGCCCGGAAACGTTGATCCTTGAGGATGGTGCGCGGGATGCTCATGAAGCCGGTGAAGGTGATCAGGCGGATTGGGATTTGAGCATTGTCGATGAAGATGACATTGGCGGGGGGAATGGACTGGATGAGGCGGAGATGGCGAATCGGGATCCGATGGATGGCAATCGTTGATCTATGGCGCCTGTTAAGCCCGCTCCCACAGTGGATCTGATTAATGCACAAATTCTGTGCCCGACACAGATCAATGTGGGAGCGGGCTTGCCCGCGATGCTTTTAAGGGTCAGTCAACCAATGTGCAGGCCATAACGACCGCATCTTCCCGACCACCCACGGCTGGATAATAATCCCGACGCCGGCCAATCTCGTTAAACCCGTACCGCTCATACAGCCGAAACGCCGAGCGATTACTGTCGCGAACTTCCAGAAAACACTCCCGCGCCTCAGCCTTGTAGGCAATCGACATCAAGTGCTCCAACAGCGTCAACCCCAGGCCACGGCCCTGATTTTCCGGTTTCACGGTGATATTAAGCAGATGCGCCTCATCCAGAATGATCTGCACCACGCCATGGCCGACCTGCTGCTGCCCTTCGAACATCAGCCAGATCTGGTACTTGCCCAACCCATCGAGAAAAATCCCGCGGGTCCAGGGATGGCTGTATGCCGCGTATTCGATTTTCAGTACAGCGTCCAGGTCCGCCTCGATCATCGGGCGGAACGATACAGCGTCACTCATTTGATTCTTTCCAGCGCGCCATCAGCCGACGCATGGCTTGCCAGACATCAGCCTTACGCTGTGGCTCTTCCATTAATAATTCCAGACCCGGCAGGGCCCAGACCGAGCCCAGGCCTTCGACCTGGAGTTCACGGTTGAACGATTCGGCGTTGGCCTCACCGGCAAAACGCACCGCTGGCAGGCCGATCAGCCACACGCAGACGCAGGGCGCGTCTTCGATGCGCGCCGAGAGAAAGCCTTGCACGAAGTCGCGCGCCGCTTCCGGGCCTTGATCCATGGTGCCGCGAGCCAGGAGCGGCCAGCGTACCGGTTCGCCGACAATCTGCGGGCTGTCCGTCAGACCGGCGGCGCGCAGCATGTCTTTGAGCAGCAAATAGGCGGGATCGCGGGTCTGGAACGTTTGGCCTGTGGGTAACTCCACCAGCAACAGGCAGCGACCGGCGCGCAGCAATTGCAGAGCGAAGCGCGGTGGCGGTACTTGCACAGCCTTGGCGACGACCGGAGCCGCCTCTTCTTCGACCTTGGCGTTGGTGCGCGTGCTGGCCAACGATGGGCGCGGCACCTCGATTTTCACCCGCTCGGCCGGTTTGACCACAGGCTCCATGGGCGCTTGAGCCACTGGCGCCGGGGCCATCGGCGCCACGACCAACGGCTCGGGCATCTCCAGCAGCTCGGGGCGCGAGGGCGCGGCAAAGGGCAATTCGGTGCGCGGCAGCCAGTTGACCACCTGCATGGCGGTCAAATAAGCGCGGCGACGGGACTCGATAAGCAAAGGTCGGCCACTTGTGGATAACTAAAGTGCGGTGATTCTACCGCCCTTCGCTCAAGATCGCCCGCGCTTGATCGATAGAAAACCGACACTCTGTCCCGCGAGTGAATCGCATCGGCCYTGATGCAGTACAATCGCGGCTTTTAATCGCCAACCAGCCGGCCATTCCGATGATCGAACCCAAGCGCGTCTTGCGCGCCCTCGCTGAACACTGGGCACTTCTGGAGCCACTGTGCGAGCACTTCGACCAAGGCACCTTGAGCCTCAACGAACTGCGCACGCAACTGGCCGCCCAGCAACTCGACAGTACGCCGCAGGACATCACCAGCCTGCTGGACGTGTGGATCCGCCTCGATATTCTGGTTCCGGTGGCGAAAAGCCCGAACCGTTTCGAGCTCAATGCGCAGATCCACGACTTCCTCGCCTACCTGCGCCGTGAGCACCGTCTGGGTCTGTGCCTGGAGATCGAAGCCTACTTGCGTCACCTCGAACGCCTGGCCGGTTACATTCRGGACGCTTTCGACATTCGTGACGGCCATGACCTGGCGCGCCAGTTGCGCTTGCTCGATATGCGCGTACGCGACGTATTGAAGAAACTCGCCAATGACGAACAGGCGCTGGTGGCCGTTGCCGAACGCGCCAAAACCAGCGACCGACAAATTCCGTTGCGTCAGCGTTACGCCGAAGTACTGGCGACCTGGGACGAATACGTCGAGCCGATGATTCAATTGGTGAACGCCGACGGCGCCTTCGAACAAGGCGTGCGCAAGGTCGAGAACGTCCTGCTGAAGATGCTCACCGAACAGCAGCGCCTTGGACATCTGGTCGACGACGACATGCTCTTGCGCACCCACGCGCGCATCCTCGAAATGCAAACCAGCGCCCAGTTGACCCTGCGTCATGCCCGCGAGTTGCTGTTGCCGCTGCGTGAAGAAGCCCGTCGACACAATGCCGTGACCCGTGGCGCGGCGTTGGCTTTGTCGGCCATTCGTCGTAAAGGTATCGATGCGGTGCCGCAAGCCGCCATGCCAATGTTCACCCGACCGCAAAGCACCTTTCTCGGCAGCGCCAGTCAGGTCGAAGCCTACGTGTATGCGCTGGCCCGTTTCGAACCGAAACCGGCGCAATTCCCCAAGGCCCACAAGACCCAGAAAGGCGAAACACCGCGCGCGCCACGCACCGTTCGCGAAATGCTTGAACGCTGCGAAGACGCCCTGCCGATGCCGGACCTGATGACCTGGCTGCTGGAGCAGGAACCGGACGGCGCCACCGACGAATTGCTGTACTGGTTCTCGCGCCTCTCGCGGGAGAAACGCTTCAAACGCGAGCGTCTGGAACGCCGCGATTACCACACTCATGAGCACCAGGTCAGCCTGCGCTCCTTCGCCCTGCTCTCGGCCGGCGACACCGCTGCCGAGGATTCTGCGAGCATCCCACATGCATCTTGATCTTTCCGAACTGTCCCAGCTGGCGCCGATCTTTCGCGAGCTGTTCAAGGGCTACCACGTCAGCCGCCGCGACCCGGAGCTGTACGCGCAGCTGTCGAACTTTCAGGACCAGTACCGCACGCTGTTCAAAGCCCTGGGTTTTGAACTGGTCTGCGACACCCGGGGGTTCTACTACTTCGTGCCGGACCTTGCCGCCGCAGCCGTGAACAAGACTGCGCAACGTCTGGCGCTGTTCACCTTTATCCTCGTCGAACATCTGGCGGATCAGGGCCGTGACCCGGTTGCCGTGCTCGACGGTGGCAGCCTCGGACGCGATGAATTGCCTTCCTTGCTGGAAAAGTACCGAGACCTGTTTATCCAGGCGGAAGTGCAGACGGTCGAAGAACTCGAAGAAAAAATCATGCGCCGCATGACCCAGCTCGGTTTCGCCGGCGAAGAAAACGGCATCTACCGTTTCCTGCCGCCGATGCACCGCTTCCTCGACGTCTGCCTGTCGGTGCAGCAGGACCGCGATCTGGCGGCCAGCCTGCACAGCGTGTTGCCATTGCCGGCCCCGGTGCTGATCGACGACGACAGCGACGAAAAGCTGTTGGAAACCGATGATCCGCTGGATTTGACTGACTTCGAAGAAGAAAGCGAAGAAGACGCCATGGCCCGCGCCATCGCCGAAGAACAGGAGATCGACGCATGAGCAAGGAACGCTACGGCATTCGCCGCTTTGCCCTTTTGAACACCGCCGGTTACAGCCTCGGCCTGTTTCCGCTGGAAGAGCCGCTGTCGGTGTACGGCGCGAACAACCTCGGTAAATCCGCCTCGATCAACGCTTTGCAGTTCCCGATTCTGGCGCGCATGTCGGACATGAGTTTCGGCAAGTACAGCCTGGAACAATCCCGGCGTTTCTATTTCGCCTCGGACACCAGTTACATCCTCGTTGAAGTGTCGCTGCCTCACGGCCCACACGTGATCGGCGTGGTCGGTCGCGGCCCGGGCGGTGGTTTCGGTCACCAGTTCTTTGCCTATGCCGGCAAACTCGATCTGGCGCATTACCAGAAAAACGATACCTGCCTGCGCCAGAAAGAACTGTTCACCAACCTTGAACGCGAAGGCCTCAAAGCCTACGAGTTGAAGCCTGATGAGCTGCGGCGTTTGCTGGTCGGCGGTCACACCTCGATTCCGCTGGACCTGACGCTTATCCCGTTGCGCTCCACCAGCGAGCAGAGCCTCAAGACGTTCCGCGCGCTGTTCATCAACTTGCTGCACATGCGCGAAATCACCGCGGCCAAGCTCAAGCAACTGTTCCTAGATGCGTTCGAGCACAGCCTGCGTTCCGGCAGCGTCGACTACATCGCCGCGTGCGAAGAAGCGTTCCGCGATGTTCGTCGCATGGAGCAGGACTACAACTCGCTGGTCACCGCCGGCCCGCTGGTTGAAGCACTGGCCGCGGGCGTGGCCCAACGCAATATCCTGCGCGGCAAACTGCATCGGATCTCACCACTGCTCGATTCCCTGCTCGGCACCTGGTCGGACTACGCCAGTGCGCGCAAGGAAGAACTGACGATTCAGGCCGAGCATTACCGCAACGAGCAAGATGCGCTGCAAAACGATCAACGTGGCGGCACGCAGGAACTGATGCGTCTGGAGCGGGAAATCACCGGCATCCAGCGCTGGCTTGGCGAATTGTCGGTACTCAAGCATCGCTTTGCGTTGGTCGATGACGTCAAAGTGCTGGAGCAGCAACTGCTTGCGGCCAAGGACGCGCACGACGAGCTGGCCGGCGCATTGGCACAGTCCCGTCAGTTCAGCGCCGAAGACCTCGAAGAGCGTCTGCGCGATCTGGAAAAACGCCTCAAGTCAGTCAAGCAACAACTCGATCACGCGGACAACAACAGCTACGCCCGTCTGCGTGAAGAGTTCTCGCAGCAGGATGTCGAGCGTTTGATGCGCCTGTTCAACAGCGCTTTGTTCAGCCTGCCGCTGGGTGAGCATGGCATCACGCTGGACGAGGACGGTCTGTGGGTTAAATCCATGGAGCTGATCCTCGACGGTTTCAAAGGCGAGCGCTTCGAAGTGCCAGGCTTGTCCATCGACATCTCGCACATCGAGCCACCAGCGCTGCAAGCCTTGGCTGACCGTGCCGCATTGCGCGATCAGAAAGAGCGTCTGGACAAAGAACTCAAGCAACTCAAGACCCAACAGGCCGTCGCCGCCGACCGAGCGGCGAGCAAGACCCAGACCGAAGCGCTGTACCAGCAAGTGCTGGATTCGCAGAAAGCCCTGGAAGATTTCCGTCGCGCGCAAACCCTGAGCGCCGAGGAAGGCGACAAGCTGGAGCAACTGGCGCAAATGGAAGCGGCGCAGGACGAGTTGAAGCGCTCCAGCGATGCCTTCACCGAACGCGTCCAGCAACTGTCGGCCAAGCTGCAACTGGTCGGCCGTCAGATCGGCGACATGGAAGCCAAGCAACGCACCCTCGACGACGCCCTGCGCCGCCGTCAGCTGTTGCCGGCAGACCTGCCGTTCGGCACGCCATTCATGGACCCGATCGACGATTCCATGGACAACCTGCTGCCGCTGCTCAATGACTATCAGGACAGCTGGCAGGGATTGCTGCGCAGTGACGGTCAGATCGAGGCACTGTACGCCCAGGTTCGCCTCAAAGGCGTGGCCAAATTCGACAGCGAAGACGATATGGAACGTCGTCTGCAACTGCTGATCAACGCCTATGCACACCGCACCGACGAAGCCCTGACGCTGGGCAAGGCACGCCGTGCAGCGGTCACCGACATCGCCCGGACCCTGCGCAACATCCGCAGCGACTACGACAGCCTCGAGCATCAACTGGCGCTGTTCAACCGCGAGATCAACAAACGTCAGGTGTCCAACCTGCAAAGCTTCCGCATCGTGCTCGCGCCGAACAAAGAAGCGCTCAAGCACATCGACCAGATCATCCACAGCGCCGGCCAATACGAAGAAGGCGAAACCCTCTCCGTCTTCGACCTGAGCCAAAGTGCCGATCAGGACAACAAGAACGAAGAAGCCAAGGAGTACCTGGCGCGGCTGGTGGCGGCCAACCACAACCAGCTCGGTCTGAAGGACTTGTTCGAACTGGCCTTCGAGATCACCAAGGTCAACGGTCAACCGGTGATCCACACCGACATCGATGGCGCCGCCTCCAACGGCACCACGATGACCATCAAGGCGCTGACCAACATGTACTTGTTGCTGCACTTGATGGACCGCGACCAGGCCGGTCGCGTGCGCCTGCCGTACTACCTCGACGAAGCGGCTGACATCGACGAGAAGAACCAGGCAGCGCTGCTGGAAACCAGTCTGCAACTGGGCTTCGTGCCGATCCTGGCGAGTGTGAAACCGCAGGTCTGCGCCAGTGTTGCGATTGACCTGGAAGGTGGCAGCGGGCCGAACGGGATCTACATCGATGAGGCGGACTGGAAGTACATTCGTCGTCATGACGAGGTGAAGGCGAACGTTGTAGCGCAGGTAGATGAGCCGGAGCTGGATGCGGTCTGATCGGCGTTAATCGCAAGCCATAAAAAAGGCCGCGATCCAWTGGATCGCGGCCTTTTTTGTGGGTGCCTTTCGGTGAGTTTGAGGCCCTCATCGCGAGCAGGCTCGCTCCCACAATAGTTCGGTATGCACCGGATTGAATGTAGGAGCAGGCTTGCCCGCGAAGGCGGCATTACAGGCACCGATAGACTATTTGCCGATTGCGATCTTCGGCGCCCAGGTCAGCCATTCATCTTCGAACTTGTCGAACAGCGGGAAGGTCTGCTCAGCCCGTGCCGGACTGCCCATGCGATCACCGTCCGGGGTGGCAAAGGCGACGCCGCCCTGAATCAGTGTTTCCAGCGATTCAGTACGCACCGTTGCGCCTTTGAACAAGCCGTAGTCGAGACCAAAACCGCTGCTGTTCCAGAAACGCGTACCGCTGCGCACCAGCGACGCGTATTTCGGCTCGATCAGAATGTGTATCAGCACACGATCCGCCGTCTGTCCGAGTTCATAGCCAGTGACTTTGCCGACGGTGATTTCGCGGTATGTCACCGGTACACCGGTTTTCAGTGATCCACGGCGAGCGGCACTGAGCACGAGACTCAAACCGGCTTCTTGCTTTGCCGACTCTGGTGGATTGGCCAAGACGACGAAGTTCGTTTGTGGCCCAAGATTTTTCGGTGCGGGCTGCACTTCGATGTATTGGCCGGTGACCAGGGTTTCGAGGTTGGAGGACTTGATCAGACCCAACTCAGGTTTCACCACCCAGAACTGACTGCCGACCCGGGCGATGCGCTCTGGCACTACGGTGATCCGTGCGGTGAGCATCACCGATTGCAGATCATCAGTGAGGTCAACGTCTTCAATCTTGCCGACATCCAGGCCTTTGAATCTCACAGGCGTGCCGTTGCGCAAGCCATCGGCGCGCTCAACCTTAATGGTGACCACGGTGCCTTTCTGATTGGCCTCGTCATGGTTGGCGAACAGGCGAAAACGCGGGATCTTTTTTTGCAGCGGCGCCTTGGCTTCAGGTGTCTCAAAGGCGATGCCGCCGGCCATCAGGCTTTGCAGAGATTCGCTTTTGACCTGGATTCCGTCCGTCAGTCCGCCCGTGAGCGTGATGCCGCTGGCATTCCAGAATCGCGTCGAGGCGTTAACCAACCCTTCGTATTCCTTCTCGATGTGGACACCGATGACCAGTCGCTTCGTTTTCTTGGAGAATTGATAACTCTGGACCGAACCGACCTTGACCTGCTTGTAGAGAATCGGGCTGCCGACCTCCAGAGATCCCAGGTTCTCGGTGAACAACACCAGATGCAGGCCCGGAGAACGCAAATCCAGCGGCGGCGCCTTGGGCCGTGCCACGAATTCGCGCTGCGGTGCTGAACCTTTATCGCCAGGGCGCACCGCGATGTAGTTACCTTTGACCAACGCTTCCAGACCGGTGATGCCCGCGAGGGAAATCGACGGTTTGACCACCCAGAACTGAGTGCCGGTGACCAGGTAATCTTCGGCCAATGGATCGAGGGTCAATTCCGCAGTGGCACCGGACAGGTCCGGATCAATCTTCAGGGCTTTCAAATTGCCGACCTGAATGCCTTTGTACATCACCGGCGTGCGGCCAGCCTGCAAGCCTTCGAAATCGGTGAGTTTGACCTTGACCCGAATGCCGGCAGCCGCGGCGTCAAAGTCTTCATAGAGACGGAACGGCAGACTAGGATCGGTGGGTGGACTGTCCTTGCGATTCTCAGGTGTGGCGAACGCGATACCACCGGCGACGATGCTGGCAAGCGACTCACTGCGAATTTTCACACCGGACAGGTTGGCGTCGATGCTGATGCCGCTGGCGTTCCAGAAACGCGTGTGTTTGCGCACCAGATTGGCGTAGGTGGGTTCAATGAAAACTTTGAGCTCGACAGTACTCTGGTCTTCCGAGAGCACGTAGCTTTTGATCTCGCCGACCTTGATCTGCTTGTAGAACACAGGGCTGCCACGGTTTATAGAGCCTAGGCGATCAGCCTTGATGGTCAGGTGCAAACCCGGCTTGGCGTCGGACAACGGAGGCTCTTCGGCCAGTGCCTTGAATTTGCGAGTGGGCTCACCTTCACCGGGGCTGATCGCTACGTAATTACCCGAAACCAGCGTTTCCAGACCGGTGATACCAGCCAGGGTCACGCTCGGTTTGACCAGCCAGAAGCGTGTGCTGGTCTTTAGGTATTGCTCGACATCCTTATTCATCTCGACAGTCGCGATCACGCCTTTCGAGGCGCCTTCGTCATCGAGTTTGAGGGCTTTCACCTTACCGACAGACATGCCTTTGTAGACCACTTCGGTCTTGTTGGCCTGGATGCCTTCGCCGCTTTCGAAACGTATATGAACCTCGATGCCTGTCTCGTTATAAGCACGCCAGCCGAGCCAGCCGCCGATGATCAAAGCGATCAGGGGCAGAATCCAGATGGCTGACCAGTTCGAGGCCGGTCGGGTTTTCGCTGTAGGCAAATCAGTCATGGTCGTCGTCCGACTCCGTGTTATCCCAAATCAGTCGGGGATCGAAAGAAACTGCGGCAAGCATCGTCAAAATCACCACACTGGCGAAGGCGATGGCGCCAAGATTGGCTTCGATGCTGGCAAGCCGTCCAAAATTCACGACCGCCACCAGGATGGCGATCACAAAGATATCCAGCATCGACCAGCGGCCGATGAACTCGATAAAGCGGTACATCCAGATTCGTTGGCGAGCCGAGAGTGGCTGGCGGCGCTGTATCGAAAACAGCAGCAACCCGATGCCCACCAATTTGAACGTCGGCACTAGAATACTGGCAATGAACACCACTGCCGCGATGGGAAACATGCCGTAATGAACCAGGTCAATCACGCCGGACATGATGGTGCTTGGGGCGCCCTTGCCGAGTGAATTGATGGTCATGATCGGCAGCATGTTGGCCGGAATGTAGAGAATCGCAGCGGTAATCAACAGCGCCCAGGTGCGCACCAGGCTGTTCGGGCGACGGGCATGAACCAACGCACCACAACGGGTGCAGACTTGCTCGTCGGTGTCAGCTTCCTGCTTGTTCAATTCATGGCATTCCGCACAAATCAGAATGCCTGCATCAATCGCCCGCATGGGCATCCTCTCCTGATAAAGCCTGCCAGATCTGATGAGGCGACATCACAACCTCCAACCCGACCTGAACCAACAGCAAACTGATAAAGCACACCAGACCAAGACCCACGCTAATGGCTGCCATATCTRCCAGTTTTACGAACGCGACCAGTACGCCCATGAGGTAAACCTCAAGCATGCCCCAGTCTCGTAAATGGTGATAAATGCGATAGAGCAGCAAGCCGTAACTGCGTCCGATATCAAAGCGAATACTCAACAAGACCAACAATTGGCAGAGCAGTTTGAGCAAAGGGATTCCCATGCTGCACAGGAACACAATCACCGCAACGCTTTGCATGCCGGTATCAAACAAGGCTACAACGCCGCTCCAGACAGTGTCCTTCGACGATTGCCCGAGTAGATTGAGCTCCATGATGGGTAAAAAGTTCGCCGGAACAAACAACAATAATGCGGCGATGACCAAAGCGAGACTGCGCTGCACGACGTTGTGCCGATGGGCATAGAGTTCATAACCGCAGCGCGGGCACAGCGCTTTCTCGCCATGGGTGAGATCGGGCTTTCGCATCAGTAAGTCGCACTCATGACATGCGACCAAATCGTCCAGCGGTAATTCTGACAGCCTTTGGGTGTCAACCGAATCTGGCATAAAGGCTCTGGCTCCAAGAAAGTTGGGCCTATTCTAGAGGTATGAGTCGAAAATAACTGCGTCAATTTGTGCGTTAAGCCGAGGAGCACTTTTCTGCGGGCAAAACAAAACCCCTACCTGCATACGCAGATAGGGGTTTCGGAATTTAATCTTGACGATGACCTACTCTCACATGGGGAAACCCCACACTACCATCGGCGATGCATCGTTTCACTGCTGAGTTCGGGATGGGATCAGGTGGTTCCAATGCTCTATGGTCGTCAAGAAATTCGGTAGCCAGGTCGTTTACCTTTCGGTTCACGCTCCAGCGAATGGG